>CAJXGP010000153.1 GCA_913053915.1 uncultured Ignavibacteriales bacterium
AAGCATATTCCGATAAAGTCTTTCCCTTCAAAATTCTAAAATTATTAATCAATCAAAATTATACACTTTTCTTAAACCGGAATTATTTTTTATCTTTACACTAATCAAATGAAAGTAAATCAATGTTTGAATATGTCGGTGCTCTACATATACATTCCAAGTTTTCGGATGGTTCCGGAGAGGTAGACGAAATTGCAAAATTTGCCGATGAGATAGGGCTGGATTTCATTATATTGACAGATCATAATACATTGAATGCATTACAAGAGGGTTACGAAGGTTGGTATGAAAATACATTGCTATTGGTAGGATGTGAGATTAACGATAAAGAAAATAAAAATCATTACCTTGCTTTCGGCATTAAAGAAACGTATTCAACCAGGATATCCGCTAAAGATTATGTCGGAAAAATAAAAGAAGTCGGTGGAATAGGATTTTTAGCTCATCCGCATGAAAAAAGAACTCACATCAAGGAACACCCCCCTTATCCGTGGACAGAATGGGATACGGATGACTTCAACGGAATTGAAATTTGGAATCACATGTCGGAATGGATGGAAAATTTAACGGAAGAAAATAAATATCAGTCATTTCTTCACCCGCTGAAATCTATTGTTGCACCTCAAGAGAAAACTTTGAAATTATGGGATGATTTGAATCTTAAGAGAAAGGTCGTTGGAATTGGTGGTATAGATGCACATGCACATAAATATAATTTGCTTGGCTTTTTTGAAGTTGAGATTTTTCCATATAAAGTTTTATTTAAATCAATCCGGACCCATCTCCTTGTTAATAAGGAAATAAAAAAGACAAAAAGCAAGAAGGGTTTAGAAGAAGCCAAGAAAATAATTTATAAAGCTCTGAAAAATGGAAGCTGTTTTTTTGCTAATGATTATCATGCCGATTCAAATGGTTTTAGGTTTTTTGCAGAGTCAAAAAATAAAATATATAATATGGGTGAGGATATTGAAGAGGGAAATAGAGTCAAATTCAGTGTTATGATTCCTGTTGAAAAAGCCGAAATCAGATTAATTCGAAACGGAAAATTAATTGATTCGGTGGAAGATCACGAAGCGCAATTTATCATCGATATTAACGGTGCTTTCAGGGTGGAGGTTTTTTCCCACGGTAAAGCTTGGATATATTCTAACCATATAAGAGTTGGACTTAAGTAACGATAAGAAATCTTAATCCTTTTTTAAATGAGACATATTAAGAAGATCATTCCTAAGTTTTCGAATAGTGATTATTAACCCTACTATGCAAGATAGCCATTCTGAAGAATGAGAAGGGAAAATTTTGTTTTTTAATTCGGGATTTTGCCCCAAAAACAAAAGGATTTTCACATTTTCTGGACGCTAAGAATGGTAAAAAACTAAGTTGTGTAATAGGGTTAACATTAATCAAAGCTTTTACAAAGGAAAAACACTTTATTAGTGAACTTGTAAAATATTCAGTAAAATTTCTTGCTGATTCATACTTTTACTATTTTGTAAAGTTAATTATTTTGTTTTTAGTTTAAAATCGAGCTGCGCCTATAGTTCAATTGGATAGAATGCCGGATTCCGGTTCCGGAGGTTGAAGGTTCAAGTCCTTCTAGGCGCACAATTTTTTCTCAAATTCTCTCTTTAAAAAACAATACATTAAATCATTAGATGAAATTTCGAAGTCTTAATGCCCAAAATTCATATTATCACATGATAATTATAAATTTATGGAATAATAAACCTTGGATTAAATAATATAAAAATAAACGAATAAAATTAACCTTGAATTGTTACTGAAAAAAATTGACGATTAAATAATTATATATTAAATTTATATTCCTTTAATATAGTTTCAAGATTATCTTAATCGTAACTACATTTTATATGATTATAAATGGGGCGTATTTAAAAGGTCATTTTCAAGTTATTAAATTGTAAATATTAACTGAAGCCATAGTTATTTCGCGATAGGAATACCTTTTTAAACGAACTCATAAATTAAATTAGAAATATATTTATAAAAAAGGCAGATTTTATGTTAGCAAAAAAGAAAAAACTCTCTCGTAAAAAAATTAAAGAGGATAAATTAGTATCATTATATTATAAATCTTATAATTATTTTTATGACAATAAAGCGAAACTTATTGGCTATGGAATAGGTATCCTGATAGTTGCCGCTGCGGTTGTATTCTACATAAACTACCGTGTTGCAGACAATCAAACTGCCGGGGTAGAGCTTTCACAAATGATGAATTATTATGATAACGGCTCATATTTGGAAGCAATAGAAGGCAAAGTAGGCACAAATATTGTCGGTCTGAAAAAAATTGTTGAAAAATACGGTAGTACCGAAAAGGGTGAAATTGCAAAAATATATTTAGCAAATTCATACAATCGTTTAGGTGAATATGATGAGGCGTTAAAGTATTATGAGGATTACGATGGGGATACAGACATGTATAAGGCTACGGCATTGGCTGGTGAAGCCGGTATTTATGCAGGCAAAAAACAGTATCTTAAAGCTGCTAATCTTTACAAAGAAGCAGCTTCTGTAACAAAATATAATGTTTTGAATCCTGATTATCTAATGCAGGCAGGTATCAATTATTTAGCCGTTAATCTTATTAAAGAAGCAAAACAGGCATTTCAAAAAATAAGGGAAGATTATCATAGTTCGTCTGCAGCTAGAAATTTAACTCAATACTTAGCTCTGTTAGATTAAAATTCGGAGCTGGTTTTCATTTAACACAAAAAAAGGAGTACAATATGAAGAAACTTCTATTGTTTTTAACTTCCGTAGTCGTTTTAGGATCATTTTCCTACGCTCAAGTAAAAATTGTTGCCGCATATAATTATCCACCCAAGGATAGTATCCTTGCAGGTTTAAAAAGTATCCGCGGAGTAAATTATGCCGCCAACCCATTTGGCGACGGGACTCCTGCAATTGTTGCAACAAATTATTATGACAAAGGACATGTTAACGTGTTTATTCCTATTGGAGATGATTCTTTGCAACTAGTATGGACATCACCGACAGTTAGCGCTTTTGGTGGCGGTTCAACACCACGATATGCTATTTTTGGTGATTTAGACAACGATGGTAGAGTCGAAGTTATTTATCAAAGCAGCGGTAATGGTATCTTTATTTACGAATGGGATGGTGTTAAAGGTTCTTATAATTTTGGCACCAAGCCTTCACAAGTTATTGATAAAAATACTGCTCCCGGTATGAAAAATCTTGGCGGTAATGTTGAGTATATGGAAAGTGAGGATGTCGACGGAGATGGTCAAAACGAATTATTAGTGGCTTATAATTCTTCGCCAAGTCCTACGAATGATGTTTATTACATTATTAGCGCTGTCGGTACCTGGAGTACCAATAACCCCGGATTTTCTTCATTTAAGATTGAATATGAAGGTATTAGGGGTGAATTGGGAAAATGGGGACTATCAGGCGGAACTCCTTATGCTATGATAGCAGCAGATTTTCTCGGGAATAAGAAAAAGGAAATCTTGATAACTAACTGGAATCATAAAAACGTTACGATTTTAACTCCTACTGCTCCCAATACTTATAAATTAGCCGATACTACCAATGGTAAACAAAATTATAAACTCGGTGGAATTTATGATGATGTTGCCCTGTTCGGCGGTATGGCTTTCGATGTTGACGGTGATGGTAGACAAGAGGTCTATTTACCAAATTATACATATATGAAAAATGCAAACGGAATTTATCCTACTACCGGGCATGTAGATATGATTTATTATAGCCCCGGTCAAAATACAAATCAGATTGACTCTTCCAATGTTTTTGTGATTGATTTTTCTCATTTAATTCCTAACGGTTATCCATTATTTGGATATGGTTACGGTGATATAGATGGAAACGGAAAACCTAATTTATATTTCTCTAGTGCCTATCCTTATAATATTGTTACTGCAGAGTTTCAAGGTGGTGATAAAACCAATCCTAACAATTGGAAATTAAGCGTCCTTTATCCGGGAGATTCCACTATTATTTCTTCTATTACCATTAAAGATTCCGCCGGTACCAGCGATACTACAAAATATATTAATAGAGCATTTGCTTCAAAAATTTACGATCATTATACCGACCTCTTCAAAACCGGGCATGAAGATATGATCTTGCCTTATCAGTCGATAAATGACAGTATTGCTGTTACCACGCTTAAGTGGAATTCTTCAAAGAGCGTATATGATACAACCGTTATGAAATTATTAAATCCTAAAAGATGGGGATTGAGAGTTCTTCAAGGTAGCGCTATTACCGGTATAAGCGTAAAGGATATAAAAATTATAACTCCTCGAGATTTTATGCTTTATCAGAATTATCCCAATCCTTTTAATCCATCCACGAACATTCGTTTCAATTTACCTGTTAAGAGTAATATTACTCTAAATATTTATGATGTACTAGGCAACAAAGTAGCTACTTTGATTAATGACCGCGTATACCGTAAAGGAAGTTATCAGGTTACATGGGATGGAAGAAACAGTAACGGTATTAAAGTTGCCAGCGGCGCTTACATATATAGATTAAAATTCGGGAACTTTTCCAAATCTAAAAAAATGATTTTACTTAAATAAGTGTTAAGCAAAACTGGGACTATTCTAATTGGGTGCGACGGAGTGTTGCGAACTCCGTCAACTCCCAATTGTGGTAAGACTTTACATCAGCGCAGCAAGAAGCCACATTTTTTTATTATATGCAAAATCAGATAAAACAAATAAATTTACTTTTAATTGAAAAATTTAACATTCCGCCACGTCCTGAGATACCGCCTGATCCGGTTGATTTGTTAATTGCAACCATACTTTCTCAAAATACGAACGATAAAAATTCATATAGAGCATTTCAAAATCTTAAATCCGAATATAAATCATGGGAAGAAGTCGCTCGGCTTTCACGTTCGGCAATAGAAAAATATATTAAAACTGCAGGGTTAGGCAAACAAAAATCTAAAGCTATAAAATCATTTCTTTCTTTTATGATGGAACAAAAAGGCAGTATTTCATTGGATTATTTAAAGAAAGAAAGTAATGAAAAGGTTATTGAAGAATTAACCCGGTTTAACGGCATCGGCGTAAAAACCGCCGGTTGTGTTTTACTTTTCTCTTTAAGAAGAAATATATGCCCGGTAGATACTCATGTTTATAGAATTCTAAATAGAGTCGGTTTACTGAAAACAACTTCACCCGCAAAAACATTTGAAAAACTTAATACTAATTTTCCTGAAAATATTGCTCATTCATTTCATACAAACTTAATTCGACTCGGTAGGGAAATATGTAAACCTTCAAAACCGCATTGTCTACAATGTCCATTGTTGGAAATATGTAATTATGAAAATAAAAATTTAATAAAACCTAAATCAAATAAAATAAATTCATTTATGTTGCTGGATAATGTGAAATAAATAAATTCAAGAATAAATATATTGAATTGAAAGTAAATCTCATTTGCACTTATCATTTGGAAACTATATATTATTAATCACAAATATAGTGGACACAGTTATCATTTGAGAATTTTTTAGCAATATTTTGCTCAATATTATAGATAATGTGTCGTTTATAGGTAAAAAACAACCGCTTATAGAAAAAATATTGTTAAATTTGGTTCACAATTACAATGAGCGTATTTTTATATTCAATTTTAAACTATTCAAGTATAAATGATAAAAGGCAGAGTTATAAAAATAGAAAGCAAGGATTATTATGTTTTATTTGATGAAGAAAAAATAATTCGATGCTCACTTCCCGGAAAATTTAAAAATCAATTTAGCAAAGGAAAAGGGAAGCAGTACAAACTTGATATTGCCGGTCAGCTAATGGATAGCCTGCAA
>CAJXGP010000154.1 GCA_913053915.1 uncultured Ignavibacteriales bacterium
AGGAATACCCAAATATTGAGTTATCGTTTTAAAACCTTGAATATCCGGTTTCCCTCCAGGCATTAGAAAGACACTGCCGCCATTATTCAGATAAGTTTTTATTCTGTTTAAACCATTATTTATATTTGAGCCGATTAAAATTACTACCGGATATTGCGTAAGATTTAACGATGCAATTTGGTTTAAATTCTTCCGGGTTATCTTAAGAGTATTCCCTTTATCTCCTGCAGTTAATGCAAGATAGATAAATCGCGAATTATGATTATCTTTACTAAAAATTATTACCGGAATTTCTTTCGGTATATAAAAATTGATATAACGTTTGTTATCTTGAAGAATATCGTCGTCTTCAATTTCTGCAAATGCATTAACAAACCCGGTTGCATTAATCACCGCTTGCATTGAAAGAATTTTTGATTGTCCAGGCGTCAATGATACACTTTGTTGTGAACTTCGCTTTCCGTTGATATATAAAGAGACAACTGTGTTGTTAGCCTTTTGCTCCGAATAATTTGTAAGTGTAATGCTAAAATCTACAGGCTTATCCTTTTCTAATATTTGCGTGTTTAATTTTATGTCATCAATACCTAAATTAAAAATTTTTTTACTTGAATAATCGAAGGTGTAAAGACGAATCTTATTATTTAATATTTTACCTAAATCAGATAACGAACCGGGGTTATACAACCTGCCTGCCTGGAAATCGGAAAATATATAAATCTCTTTATTGAAATTTTGCGAATTTGATAGAATCTCACCGGCTTTTATAATAGCGTTATTCAAAGTTCCGCTTGCATCGGAAATTCGGACGTTATTTATTTCTTTTTTGAATTGCGTCAGATTTCCGGTAGTCTTTGGCGGTTTTTTCCAATGATCCGAAACTAAAACCAGTGCCGCTTCATCTCCCTCCTGCAGTTGAGATAGCAATTTATTGATGGTAGCTTTAGCTTGATTCAAATATGAACCTTTCGAATTAATAACCGACATGCTGAAGGTGTTATCAAGAATAAATACCGCAGTTGTTTTTGCTGCCGAAGTTGTGCCTCCAATCGCAACACCTTTTAGAGTAGGACGCGCAAAAGCTGTAACTAAAAATAAAATGATTAATACCCTTAATACAAGTAAAATCCACTGTTTCAGTTTAATCTTACGAATTTTATTTTTTTGCAGCTCTTTTAAAAACGCCAAAGTGCTGAACTCAACCTTTTTTAACTTCCTCAAATTAAACAGGTGAATTAAAACCGGAATTGAAGCAGCCAATAGTCCGAATAAGATTGCAGGATTTAGGAATATCATTATAGTAAACTACGTTATGAATTTTATAGTAAAATAAGTTTTATAAACTTGATAATTACAATATCTATCAAAAAAAATACTTAACTAAATAAATTCTTAATTTTTATGAAATGACTTTATTAAGTTGGTTTTATGTACAATATTAAAGTTTATATTTTAATTTCTCTATAAATTACAATCTTAATAAAAATTTAAAATGAATTCAAATAATTAGAATTGCAAATTATAAATAAAAGGAACTAAAATGAAGAATTTCTTTTCTGTATTGCTGTTTTTTTCACTTGCCAGCTTAACATTAACGGCACAAACAATTATTACCGGAAGAATACTGGGTTATAATGAAAAACCGCTTCTCAGAGCCGATGTTCATATAAGCTCTCCTTTAACCAAGGAGGTTTTTTTCTCTATCAAAGCGAAGAAAAACGGCAGCTACAGAATAGAACTTCGTAAAAATGGTTATTACTTTCTTGAATATACCGGTGCGAATAACCAAAGATTGAAGATTCCCATCATAATTAATAAATCAAAAAGAATTAAGTTAAATATTGTTTTAAAACATAATCAATACCTCCCTACTTTTAAGAAGGTACAAATAATTGGTGATTTCAATAACTTCGATATCGATAAACCGGTAACAATGAAAAAACAATCCGATGGAACTTATACGGCCGAATTTGAAACCACGAGGCATAAATTTGCTTATCAACTAATTGGTATAGAGTATACCGGAAGAATAATTAACGGGACCGAATCCGATAGCTTTATATATGACGGAGACGGTGATTATGAATCGGTAGTAATTTCGAAAAACGGTAAAGTAAAAATTACATTTAATCCTAAAAAATTGGTGAGGATAAATAACGCCGAACAGATTACCTTCGATATAAAGAACTATGTTGATAAAGAAGCATACAATATTATTACATCGATGGGGCAAAGGCAAAACCGAATAATCCTAGCCGTTAACAATAATAAGGGGAAATTACCGAAGAATTTCAATTGGTCAAAAGATATTAAAAAAGTACAAGATCAAATAAGTAAAGAGAAAAATCCCTTACTAAAGAAATTGTCGCTGCTTAGTTATTTGGAACTAGGTGTTTTTGGGGCTAGAAATATTGACGGCACAATAGCTAAACAGGCTTTTGAAGAGATTAAACCTAATTCCATTATTTGGGCGGTTGATCCTAGAGCACTTGAATTATCTTACGGATTTACAGGATATAAAGGTAATCCGGGATATGTCAACAAAGTAATTAGTTCCAATCCAAACAGAGAGGTAGTAGGATTTTCACTCTATCTGAAAACTATGCAAGCGAAGATGGTAGGTAATGTAGCCCTTGCAAAACAGACTTACAATGAATCGGTTGGTAATTACGGTGATACACAATTTGGTAAGATTGCGAAAGCTTCGCCTCTTGTAACAGACATTTCCCCAGGCAATTTAGTCCCCCATTTTTCAGTAACATCAATAGATGACCCGGCAAAAGTAATAACTAATGAATCCTTGAGGAAACATATTTACTTGATAGATTTTTGGGCAAGCTGGAGTAAATCTTGTTTGAATGAAATGCCGAATTTACAAGCTGCTTATGAAAAATATAAAGATAAAGGTTTTGAAATATTAAGTTTATCTTTTGACAAAAAACTTGAAGACGTAAAAAAATTTAGAAGCGGCAAATGGAAAATGCCTTGGCTAAACGCTTTCATACAAGATGGATTCGGGAGTCTTATTGCAAAAAAATTTGGTGTAACTTCAATTCCCTATCCAATCCTTGTAGATAAGAACGGCAAAATAATTGCTACCTCGGTTCAATTAAGAGGCCCGAATTTAATGAGAACGCTTTATAAAGTTTTTGAAAATCAAAACAAATAATCAGGTGGATGTAACAGATTTAGTTATTGTTTGAGTTCCATAATGGGTAATTATTATTTATATGTTTTCTTTTAATTGTCTCTCTCGGCAATCAGCTAAATATATTATTTATGATGAATTATATAAACCGTTTGCTAATTAAATTCATGGGGACTGTAAACCATAATTAATTACATTGAACTCTTATTAAAATATTATGTATCTTAAAAAGAAATATTTTATTATGCTTTAAGATAAGGTTTAAAACACCACCCAAAAAATAAGATTCAGCAATTATATTAATAATAATTACTTGGAAATAGTGAATCTACTCTACAAAGCTCATAATAATAATTTGTCGTCTGACAAAATAGAAATTTATTTTAGATTCTAGTATTATGATTCTAATTCCTATTAAAATAAAAACGGGTTTTATGGGAATGACTACTTGAAGTTAAACTCGATAATATTAAACTAATTTGCTAATATTATTTTATTAAGAATTTTTGTTAATCAACAAACAAATCAAAAGCCATTTATAAATGAATAAATTCGAATTAATATCGAATTATGAACCTTCCGGGGATCAACCGCAGGCAATCGAGCAATTGTTGGAAGGATTAAAACGCGGCGATAAATTTCAAACTTTATTAGGTGTTACCGGAAGCGGCAAAACTTTCACGGTTTCAAATGTAATTAAAGAGATTAACAAACCGACGCTCATCATCTCACATAATAAAACTCTGGCAGCGCAGCTTTATTCGGAATTCAAAAATTTTTTTCCTAACAATGCAGTTGAATTTTTTATTAGTTATTATGATTACTATCAACCGGAGGCGTATGTTGTTTCCAGTGATCTTTATATAGAAAAGGATTTTTCAATTAATGAAGAAATTGACAGACTTCGTTTAAAAGCAACTACAGCTCTCATTGAAGGCAGAAGGGATGTAATTATTGTCGCAAGTGTAAGTTGTATCTATGGTATCGGCTCTCCACAAGAGTATGCGAATCAGATCATGTTTTTAAAGAAAGGTGAGGAATTTCCTAGAAAAAAATTACTTCGTGATTTAATAGATATTCATTTTATACGAAATGATGCTGAATTTACCCGCGGAACTTTTAGAGCCAGAGGCGATGTTATTGAAATTATTCCTGCTTATCAATATGAAGAAGCTGTGAGAGTTGAATATTGGGGGGATGAAATTGAACAGCTTTCAATTATTGACTCAATTACCGGTAAAATGTTAAGGAAAATTGATGATGCCGCCATTTATCCTGCTAAATATTTTGTTTCAAATCGTGAACAGGTACAAAAAGCTATTTATAACATTGGAATTGAACAGAGATTGAAATCTCTAAGATCGCAGGAAAAATATATTGAAGCTCAACGACTTGAACAGCGAACGAAATTTGATATTGAAATGATGAAGGAAATTGGTTACTGTGCCGGAATTGAAAATTACTCCAGGCACATGGACGGAAGACCTCCTAGCTCAAGACCTTATAACCTTTTTGATTATTTTCCGAAAGATTTTCTATTGATTGCTGATGAATCACACGTAACAATTCCGCAATTTCGAGCAATGTATAACGGCGATAGAAAAAGAAAAGAAACGCTCGTTGAATATGGATTCAGACTTCCATCTGCACTTGATAATCGACCAATGACTTTTGATGAATTCGAAAATATGTTGAACCAAGTAATTTTTATAAGTGCTACTCCCGCAGATTATGAGTTTCAAAAATGCAACGGAATTATAGTCGAACAAATTATTCGTCCTACCGGTCTTTTAGACCCTGAAATTGAAGTTCGTCCCATTAAAGGACAAATCGATGATTTAATCGGTGAAATAAGAAAAAGAGCAAAACATAAAGAAAGAATTTTGGTAACTACTTTAACAAAAAAGATGGCTGAAGATCTATCGGATTATTTGGATAAAATAGGCATAAAGGTTAGATACATTCATAGCGATATAGATGCTTTGGAGAGGGTTGAAATTTTAAGGGATTTGAGACTCGGTGATTTTGATGTCCTTGTCGGTGTTAATTTGTTAAGAGAAGGTATAGACCTTCCGGAGGTTTCATTAGTTGCTATTATTGATGCAGATAAAGAAGGATTTTTAAGAAGTGAACGTTCGCTTATGCAAACAGGGGGTAGAACGGCACGTAATGTTAATGGAAAAGTGATAATGTATGCGGATGTTATTACTCAATCCATGAAGAAAACAATTGATGAAACTAACCGAAGGAGAAAACTTCAGTCGGAGTATAATAAAAAATATAATATTACACCTAGAACTATTTATAAAAGTAAAGAAGAAATAATGAATTCAACCTCAATTGCGGATGTTAGGAAAAAAGAAGTAAAGGGGACGTTCAGCTTCTCTAAAGTTGCCGAACCTATTTTAAAATATATGGATAACGATCAAAAGAAAGATTTAATAGAACAACTAACCGAACAAATGAATCAAGCTGCAAAAGACCTCGAGTTTGAAAAAGCTGCATCTTTGAGGGATGAGGTCAACAGACTAAGAAAGTTGATTAAATAATTTCTCCAGAAATATAAATGAGGCGTATCTAAAAAATTATTTTCTCATAAAGAAAATTTACCACTCAGCCAAGTAGGGTTCAAAATATCAATCAACACTCAGAACTCCTGACCCATAGTTAGAAAAACAATGAAAAACAGTATATTCACAAAT
>CAJXGP010000155.1 GCA_913053915.1 uncultured Ignavibacteriales bacterium
AATTGGAAAGGATATCCTAGCAAACGGAGGTAGGGGGTTGGACGCTGTTGAACAAGTATTGCGTTACTTTGAATCAGACCCAAAATTCAATGCCGGAATTGGTGCTGTATATACTTCTGCCGGTACTCATGAGATGGATGCATCAATAATGAACGGTAAAGACCTTTCTGCCGGTGCCGTTGCAGGCGTTGAACATGTAAAGCATCCTATTTCACTAGCGAGATTGGTTATGGAAAAAACCTCGCATGTCCTATTAGCGTATCAAGGTGCAGAGCAGTTTGCTGAAAAAATGGGAATTAAATTAGTTCCTAATTCTTATTTTGATACTAAACTACGATATAATCAATGGCAGGAATATAGGAAACGATTAGAGGAAGGGAAGCACGGGACAGTCGGCTGCGTTGTTTTAGATGAATATGGGAATCTTGCAGCAGGTACTTCCACCGGTGGAATGACTAATAAAATGCCGGGGAGAATAGGTGATTCGCCAATTATCGGTGCAGGTACTTATGCCGATAATAATGGTAGTGCGGTTTCCGGAACAGGCTGGGGTGAAAAGTTTATTATACACGATGTAGCTTTCAACATGACTGCTTTGATGAAATACAAGGGGTATTCTTTGAAAAAAGCTGCAAATGAAATAATTCATAAAATTCTTCAACCTAACGACGGCGGCATAATTGCCGTCGATAAAAAAGGTAATTATGTAATGGAATTCAATACTTTAGGTATGTTTAGAGGTGTTGCTACTTCATCGGGTAAATTTGAAATTAAAATTTGGAAGTAATTATTCCAATAATATTGAGGTGACTCATAAATTGTTATTCAAAAACATTAAGTAGGTGTAGAATCATGTCAAAACCATTAGCGGGGGATTACCCTTCGTTTTATGCTTCTTATATAAATGATGTTGAGGGAGATGATCTGATTATGATTATGGAGGAAGACATAACCAAATTGCAAATTTTACTGTCAACTGTCGGCGAGGAAAAAAGTGAATTTGTCTATGCTGAAGGGAGATGGTCTGTAAAACAGGTTGTCGGTCATTTAATAGATACCGAAATAATTATGTCATACCGTGCTCTTTGTATTGCAAGAGGAGAAAAACAATCACTACCGGGATTTGATCAAGATGGTTATGTAAAGGAAGGAAGATTTAATCAAAGAAAGCTGCAGGATTTAATTGAAGAACTTATTCTGACAAGACGATTAACCATCACATTGTTTAAAAGTTTTGAACATGGAACGTTGAATAGGAGAGGGGTTGCAAACCAAAAAGAAGTAACGGTTCTTGCGCTCGGTTTTATAATTGTGGGACATGCAAATCATCACCTGAAAATTTTAAAAGAAAAATATTTATCTTGAATTAAATTTAGTTGAAAAGATAATTA
Source organism: uncultured Ignavibacteriales bacterium (assembly GCA_913053915.1). Next base: position 1,392 of record CAJXGP010000155.1, read on the forward strand.
TCTTTATACACATAACCCGGATTTTATAAGTGTTCTAAATTAAAAACAAAAGAATTAAATTACTTTATAAATTTCCTTTAAAATTTTTTGAGTTGCACCTAAGTTCTCATGAACGTATTTATAAGCAATTTGTCCCTTTGAGTTTCGCAATTCTTCATTTGCAAAGAGAGTTCTTAATTGCCTATATGCTTGCTGTTTATTTTTAATTAAAATTCCTCCGCCTCGTTTTAATAATTCCTGAGATTCTTGAGAATTATCTATTTTTGGACCAAATAAAACGGGTTTTCCATAAACTGCCGCTTCAAGTACATTATGAATGCTTTGTTTAAAACTCCCTCCGACGAAAGTCACATGGGCGTAAGTGTAAAGTGTTAGTAAAATTCCAATTGAATCGACAATAATCACACGTTCGTCTTTGTAATTATTCAAAAATGAAAATCTAATAGATTTCAAATGTCCTGAAAGTTCATTTTCAATTCTTTCAAGATTTAACATTGAAGGTTCATGTGGAGCGATAATCATCAATGTGTTTTTATCATATTCAGCAAGTTTTACAAACACCGGAAGAATAATATCTTCGTCAAGTTCCCAAGTACTTCCGGCAACAAATATTTTCTTGCCTTTAACGATATTATATTTTATTAAATTTCGCTCCTTAGCGGAAATACTTCGTTGATAAACTCTGTCAAACCGAGTATCGCCGATTGTTTGAACTTGTTTATCTGAACATCTGAATTCTTTAAATCCATTCGCATCGGCTTCCGATACAGTTAAGATGCGACTGATATCTTTAAACAATATTTTATGAAAATTTTTTAAGAGTGGAAATTTTCTTGCAGAATTAGGCTTCATGGTTGCATCTACCAGGTAACTTATAACCTTATTCTTTTTCATTACCCACACAAGATTCGGCCATATATCGTAACGCATCATTATTGCTAAATCCGGTCGAACGATTTTAATAAACCTGTTTGTATTCGAAATTGTATCAAACGGAAGATAGGAGACTAAATCGGCATACGGATATTTTTTTGAATTCTCATAACCGGAAGGAGAAAAGAATGAAATAAGAATGTTAATATTATTGTTAGTTTTTAATTCTTTAATGATTGGTTTGGCTTGTTCAAACTCTCCCAGTGACGCCGAATGAAACCAAATTAATTTTTTTGATTTGTTCAGCGATGCTGCATTTAAAATTAATTCTTCAAATATTCGATCTCTGCCTCTAATTCCTCTTTTAACTTTTTTATCGAAGATACCGGCAATATGGATTACCGCATAAAGTACAGGGACTATTGTTAAGTTATATATTATTTTCCAAATTTGTTTCATAAAGTATTCAATAAATTATTGAGCGCATTAAAGGTTATACCGGGTGAAATATCCAGCATGCATTTAAAATGTTTTTTAGGACATCTTTCCCGACCAATGTGTGAACATGGTCTGCAAGATAGCGAATTGTTCTCTAAAATTAAATTCTTGTTCTTGTAGGGAGTAAAGCCGAATTCTTTTACTGAAGAGCCGAAAACAGTTAACACCGGCACGCCCATTGCACCGGCTGCATGCATTAATCCCGAATCATTGCAAACTAATGCAGTGCATTTTTTCATATCGGCTGCAGTTTGAAGTAAATTATTATCATTGCAAAGATTTATAGAACCATCTATTTGAGATGCAATATTTTGACAGATATCATTATCGGATTTACCTCCAAAAATTATAATTTTAAAACCCTCCTTTGATAACATTTTGCCAAGCTCTATAAAATAATTTGGAGGGTAAATTTTTGTAAAATGTCCGGCTCCCGGGGCAAATCCGATATATTGTGTGTCGCCGGTCAAAAAGTGAGACGGTGTCTTTGTAGTGAATAAATCCAGTCCCTTATTATCCAATGAAAAATCATGAAGAGTATTATTATACCTTACTGGGATTTGAGGAGAATCTTTAAGTTTGTTTATCTTAAAATTTACAAGTAAAAATTTCTTAAAGTTCATTTTATCGAATTGTAGTTTTGGACAATTTAGTTTTGATGTAACACCGCTTGATTTCCAATTATGTTGTAAATCAATTACAATATCATAATTCACCCTTTTGAGAACTTCAATTAATTCTTTCTTATTTTTTTTATCCTCGTTGTAAAGTCTTAAATTGGAGATATAAGGGTTATTAATAAGCGTATCCGTGTATTTCGTTTTGAGGAGAAAGTCTATTTGTAATGTTGGATAATTGAACCTTAGTGTCCTTATCAAAGGAGTAGTCAGTAAAATATCACCTAAAGAACTTAATCTTATTATGAGGATTTTCTTTGTTTTCTTTAAATTCAATATTGCCTCTTTATTTTTTAGATGTAAATTTAAGAATTAGCTTATGATGGAACAATTTACTACGGAAAATTTTTGTTCAACCGGTAAAAAAATCATAATGCCGGAACTATTTTAAAACAAATATGTAAAAGTAAAGGAAAAATTACAGATTGGGCGGGCATATTAAATCTAAATGGAGTATTCAGTACCGTCCGTTAATTTTGCACCTTTACCGGTATGGAATTACCGGAGCGTCAAATCTATTTTGGGAAAATGTTTAATACGGATGAGCAATAACCGGAAAGAAGTGAATATTGCATTTTTATTAAGCTTACATTAACACTCGCTCAGTTCAGGTAAAAATAAAAATTTAATAATATTCATTGAGGGTTATTGTAATACTTTTTATTTTTGTATTATAATTATTAAAGGTAAAATAAATGACAACACTACATCCACCGCTGACTAATCAATTTCCGGAAGATTCTCTGGAAAAGAAAGTGTACACAATAGTGGAAAATTTAAGCGAATATCTACCAATTGCAAATGATAGAAACAGGCTTGGATTTAATCTGTACAGATTTATGAAAGGTGAGGGAGATCCACCTTCTGTTATAGTTAAAAGTAATAAATTAACAGTAAACGTCATCTCGCTTGACGAACTTGCCGATAGAATAAATAATGAAATAAATAAAATTAAAAGTGGAAGTTAAAGCGAGCTTTCAAGCTGAGGTTGTCCAAAAGAAATCTTTATTGTCATTCCAACGGGCACAGCGACGAAGAATCTTTGATTGTGTTTGGAAAAGAGATTCTTCACTTTAGCCGATAGACGGTTTCTAGTTTTTCGTACAACCTCAGCAAGAATTTTATGGCTTGTTGCTCATATTGGTTCCATTATTAACCTCTTCTTTTGCCATGAACCGTTCGACCATCTTTACATCGTATTCACTACCGATAAAGATGGGCGTCCTTCCATGCAAAGTTTCCGGTTTAATTTCTAATATTCTTTTTTTTCCATTTGTCGCTCTTCCTCCGGCAGTTTCCACTATAAATGCTAACGGATTGCATTCATACATTAAGCGTAGTTTCCCATTTGGATGTCTCGAATCCGAGGGATACATAAAAATTCCTCCATAAAGAATATTCCTATGTATATCCGCAACCAATGAACCTATATAGCGGGAGGAGTAAGGTCGACTTGTTTTTTTATCTTCTTCTTGCAGGTATTTTATGTATTTTTTTAATCCCGGATGCCAGTAAAGATAATTGCCTTCATTAATACTATAAATTTTTGATTTTTTTGGAATTTTCATGTATTCGTACGATAATAAAAATTCTCCGAAAGAAGGGTCTAATGTAAAACCGTGAACTCCTTCACCGGTTGTATAAACCAAGATTGTACTTGAACCGTAAACTATATATCCAGCCGCCACTTGCTTAATACCCTGTTGTAAACAATCCGCCAATGTCCCGGGAGCTCCATCGGGAGAAATCCTTTTGTAGATTGAAAAGATTGTTCCAATACTTATATTTACATCAATATTAGAAGAACCGTCTAATGGATCAAATAAAAGGACATATTTACCGATTTCAAATTGAGAAGGAATATGAATAATATTTTCCTCTTCTTCTGAAGCCATAACACACAAATGACCATTGTGATCCATTGCTCTAATCAGCATATTATGAGCAAAAATATCGAGTTTTTTAACTTTTTCTCCGTGAACGTTATTATCGCCTGTAAAACCGAGAATGTCTACTAGCCCGGCTTTGTTAACCTCAAGCGAGATTACTTTTGCGGCTAATGAAAGATGATGAAGGAGTTTGGAAAGTTCTCCCGTTGCTTCAGGATGCCTTTTTTCTCCTTCAATAATGTGTCTTGCCAATGTCATGAAACGGATATTTGCCATATTTTCTCCCTTTAAAGTGATAAAATTAAACTGCTTTGACGATCTCCTGATCTTTATATTGTAATTGATACAGTTTATAATAAATACCTTTTTTAGCAAGAAGCTCCTGATGATTTCCCATTTCCCTGACTTCTCCCTTATGCATTAAAATAATATTATCGGCATTTTGGATTGTTGAAAGCCTATGTGCTATTACAATGGCTGTACGTCCGACAAGTAATTTTTCTATCGCTTTTTG
>CAJXGP010000156.1 GCA_913053915.1 uncultured Ignavibacteriales bacterium
CGATAAGATACTAAATGACAGTTATTTATTCTTGTATTATATGCAAGCTATTCTATTCTATCCCCTTACGTCAAAATTTGCCGATAAATGCATTCGACATGATTTATGAATGAAATATTTTGTCAAAAATTTTCATAATCTTTATTTATGCCTTTTTAGACCGGACTCATAAAAATTTATTTTAATGAACAATGAATAATCATATTGAAAGATGTTGCCATATCTTTAAATAAATCCTTTGAAAGCCACAATCTATTTGACAACAATGTGTTGAAAAGGAATTAATGTAAATTTGAAGAAATTAATTTACCTTTAACAAATCCTGCAAAGAAAGATTATTCACACCGGAAAATAAAAAATTATTTATTAAGCCCTTGACAAAGGAAAAATTATATTTTATATTAGAATAGTTAAACGTTTAACTAAATTATATCAAATTATGTCAAATCCAACTATAAAAGATGTTGCAAGAGAATCCAATGTATCAATTGCCACAGTATCACTGGTAATTCATAACAATCCGAGAATTTCCGATGAAACAAAAAGCAGAGTTTCAAAGACAATTAAGGAGTTGAATTATCATCCCGATCACTCTGCAAGGAATTTAGTATCCAGGCAAACAGGCAACATAGGATTTATTTTAACTGACGATCATTTTTTAAGAAGCGAACCTTTTTATACCAGAATATTCTTAGGTTCTGAATTCGAAGCGCGCGAGAATGAGTTTTATTTATTGCTTACAACCATCGATTCAAAATTTAGTATCTCGGAACAATTACCTCGTTTTATATTGGAACGGAATGTCGACGGTTTAATAATTGCCGGAAAAATACCTAATTCGTTTATATCCAGTTTGGATTCGGTGAAAATTCCAATAGTGTTTATTGATTATTTACCTAAAAAATTGTCGAATAAATATTCTTCGGTATTGATTGATAATTTGAACGGTGGAGTAACGGCAACCAAACATCTCATAGATTATGGTCACAAAAAAATTGCATTCATCGGTGGAGATATCGAACACCCGAGTATTAAAGACAGATTGGAAGGATATAAAAAAGCCTTGATAGATGCAGGTATAAAAATAAACGAGAATTTGATTATTACCGATGAGGATTATCCCGCAAGAGAAAATGGTATCAATGCTGCCGGAAAGTTATTAAAAAAGAATAAAAATATAACTGCTATTTTCGCCTGTAACGATGCAATGGCTATTGGGATTATGGAATATATTAAAAGCATAGGATTGAAGATACCGCAAGACATATCTATTATTGGGTTCGATGATGTTGAAGAGGATGTATCCCTTAATCCGTCTATTAGCACAATAAAAGTTTTTAAAGCCGAAATGGGTTCGGAAGCAGTGAAACTTATTTCAAAAATGATTAAAACAAGATCTAATAAAAATGAAAAAAAATTAATCCCGGTTGAACTTGTTATACGTAATTCTACTAAGAAATTTAAATAACAAAATGAGTCGGTGAGAAATAGCTAAAAAAGTATTTTCTAATATTATCAGTTAGTTATGAAAGCAGCTTTACTAAAATGTCCAAATCAAATTGAGCTGATTAATTATTCATTACCAAAAATTAAACCGGATGAATTATTAATTAAAGTAGATACATGCGGTCTGTGCGGTACAGATTATCATATCTTTAGAGGTGAAGCTAAATCCAAAATACCGGTAATACCGGGGCATGAATACACCGGTACGGTAATCGAAAAAGGAACGGCGGTAAGTGAATTTCAAATTGATGACCATGTAGTGATAGACCCGAATATTTCTTGTGGTAATTGCTTTTATTGTCGAACCGGCAAAATACAATTCTGTACAAATTTAAAAGCGTTAGGAGTTACACAAAATGGTGGTTTTGCCGAATATTCCGCTGTACCTTCTTCACAAACATATTTAATTCCAAAAAACCTCTCATTCAGAGTTGCCGCTTTCACTGAACCTTTATCTTGTTGTGTGCATGGAATAGACCAAGCTGCAATAAAACATGGTGAATCGGTTGTTATTATCGGTGCCGGAACAATCGGTTTGCTTATGCTTCAATTAGCTTCTTTAGGGGGGAGCGGCAAAGTAATCATTGTTGAACCCGTTGAATCAAAGCGGAATCTCGCTATGAAGTTGGGCGCAGATTTCTGTTTAGACCCGGATTCACAAAATATCACTGAAGAAATTCAAAGCTTAACCTCCGGCGGTGCTGATGTTGTAATAGAATGCGCCGGATCGCCGGTAACCGTAGCTTTATCATTACAACTTTTAAAAAGAGGAGGCAGAGTTGTTATCTTTGGTTTAGCTCCTAAAAATGAGTCGGTTAACGTTAATCTACAAGATTTTTTTCTGAAAGAATTAACTATTAAAGGTTCGTTATTAAATCCTTTTACTTTTTCCAGAGCTATTGAATTATTAGCCTCAAATAAGATTAATGTAGAAGTTTTTAATCCGGTTCAAGCAAAATTAGAAGATTTAAAAGATTTATTGAGTCAACCGAAAAATCTTTCGGTTACTAAATATCAAATAACACTTAACTAATAAAGGAGAAAGTTATGAAATCAATTAAACTTTTTTTATCTCTCCTAATGACCATAACGTTGCTGGGTATTTCTGATGTAAATGCTCAATACACATTAAAGGACATTGGAGGATTTGAGGGAAGTACACCCGCTTTTTGGACAAAAGGGAATGAACCCTCGGGAGCCACTCTTACATGGGCTACAGACCAATTCATATCTATGGGACATTCATTAAAAATACAAAAAACAGTTACCGGTGATTCCGCTTCATGGATTTCAAAGAATATGGCTGATTTATGGTCGCCCACAATTAGTAAAAACGTTGATATACTTATAGGTGCTTATGTAAAGACCCAAGGCGTTAATACTAATCCGACATCGAATGATCAAAAATGGTATATATCATATACGTTTTATGACAGTGCCGGAAGTTTAATCGGAGTGACCAAACTTCCAATCAATCAAACTAATGCCAGCAGCACCGGTTGGATGGCTGATACAAATGCAGTTGGTCAAACGATACTCCCAAAGAATGCATGGAAATTAATAATTAGTTTTGTGGGAGGAAAAAATGCAACCGGAACAGTATGGGCAGATAATTTTATATTGGTAGGCAGAAACGGTGCTTGGGCAGGTCAGGACTGGAATACATCTGTTGGAGTTCCTACAGGTTGGTATTACTGGTTGCCCCCGATAGGCGGAAATAATGGTATAATAAATTCAGGTTTTGAGAATACAATTGTAACAAGTACCGAAGCACATACAGGCAAATATTCATTAGAATTCAATATGCCTTTGGGAAGAAGTGTACATGACGGTTTTGTCGGTACCCAAAGAGCTTATTTTGACGGCAGGGATTATGAACCTTTACCAAAAGTGATGAATCTAACTTCTACCGGTCAGGACCCGGCTCATTTGACTGATATACAACCTGGTGACTCGATAAGAATCAGTGTTTGGGTGAAAGCCAGCGGCTTGTACCCGGATTCTGCGGCTAAATATCCCACAACCTGGGCAGTTGGAATTACTCCCCAATTTTTCACTAAGATGGGTAATAATGCCGGTTGGGGCGGTACAGGAAGTGATTATCAATTTACTTTCCCAAATGTTACTTCTTTCGATTGGACACAATATCATATAGATACGAAGGTACCAAGCGACACTGCTACTAAAGGACTAGGCGTAAGATTACATGTATACTCTACTTTTGTAGGTAAGGTTTATTTTGATGATCTAACGGTTACAAAGATTTCTGTTGCTACTGCAGTAGAATTAAATAAACTTTTGCCTTCTTCCTTTAAGGTGTATCAAAATTATCCTAATCCTTTTAATCCATCTACAACCATAAGTTACGCTTTACCAAAAGCATCACCTGTTAAAGTAGTTATCTATAACATTACAGGTGCGAAAGTAAAAACTTTGGTAAATAAGGAACAAACGGCAGGTATGCATTTAATTACCTGGAACGGTGAAAATAATAATGGGGTGATGGTTTCAAGTGGTACTTATTTCTATAGAATTAGTGCCGGACTTAATGTACAAGTTAGAAAGATGATATTCTTAAAATAAGTGCTTATTTTTTTTTGAAGGGAACACTTAACGGTGTTTCCTTCAAATTAATCTTATAGAGAATTAATACAAAATGTAATTTTGTTAGTAATGTTTAATTGAAAAATGTAAGTTTAATTATGAAAATTTTCCACATCACTAAGCATGTTGCCGGTTATATCTTACTTTTTACAATTTTAACTGTAATTAATACCTTTGCGGGGAATACAGGTAAAATCGCAGGAAAGATTATTGATAAAAGTAATAACCGGCCTTTAATTGGAGCTAATATTCTTATCATGGGAACTACCATGGGCGCTGCTACCGGCGTAAACGGAGAATATTATATATTGGATATTCCTCCGGGTACGTATGAGATTAAAGCATCTTTGATTGGTTATCAATCTGTTATTGTAAAAAATGTTAATGTATCTGCCGATCAGACTACACGGCTTGATTTCAAATTGGGTATCCAAGCTGTTCAACTTAAAAGCATTGTCGTTATTGCTTCAACGCCGATAGTACAGAAAGATCTTACCTCTACTCAGCAAAATATAAGCGGGAAAAATATTAAAATGTTACCCGTAGAGAATGTTCAATCGGTTATAAACCTCCAAGCCGGGGTAGTGAACGGACATTTTAGAGGCGGAAGACTTGGAGAAGTGAAATATATGATTGATGGTGTGGCGGTAAATGATGTATATTCCGGGAAGCAAACAATGGAAGCTAATCTTAATAGTATTCAAGAGCTACAAGTGATTACCGGTACATTTAATGCGGAATATGGACAAGCTCTTTCAGGCGTGGTAAATGAAATTACAAAAATTCCCAATAATCATTATTCCGGAAGCTTTTCTACTTATGCAGGTGATTATGTTACCGGACGTACAAGTTTATATTCTTATATGGGCGGGATGCATCCACTAAGAACTCATGATATTCAGGGTACGCTGAGTGGCCCTATCCCTTTAACAAACGGTTTTGTGAAATTCTTTAGTTCTGCAAAATATTTAAGCAATAACGGTTATTTATATGGTAAGAGGATTTTTGATCCTCAGGATTCATCAAACTTTAATGCTAATAATCCAAAAGATTGGTATATAGGTGCTACCGGTAACGGTGCGGATGTTCCTATGAATTATTCTAGAATTCTTACTTTACAAGGAAAGTTAGATTTCAAAGTCGGTACAGGCAGAGGCATTATTCTTGAAGGACTGTATCAAAAGCATGATTACAAAGATTACAATTATCTATTTCGGTTCAATCCTGACGGAGATTACAAAAACTTTCAGAATACCTTTCTCGGCAGTATTAGTTATACACATGTTTTTAGTCAATCGGCATTTCTTGATTTGCAAACTTCAATTTACTCGACTGATTACAAGCAATATGTGTACAAAAATCCTTTAGATCCACGTTATGTTTCGCCTATTAAATTCAGGCAAGTTGGAGGTAATGCATTATATACTGCAGGCACCCAAAACTGGCATTTTTCACATAATACAAAAACCTACACCGCTAAAATAAGTTTTACCGACCAAATAACAAACGTCCATGAACTGAAGACCGGCATTGAGTTTGATTATTATTCGATGGATTACCAAGATTTTCAGGTCATGGTTTTACCGCAAAATAATTATAAACCGTCGCTGCCTCAATCGGGAGCTTTTAATTATAATATTTATAGCACCCACCCATATCAGTTTGCTGCTTATATCCAAGATAAAATAGAGTTGGATTATCTTGTAGTTAATATTGGTTTGCGC
>CAJXGP010000157.1 GCA_913053915.1 uncultured Ignavibacteriales bacterium
TCTTAAATCTATAGCAACGTCATAAATAAAAAGACCTGTAGCTCTCCCATTATCCTGGATCCATTTCCTATTTAAACTACGTGCAGAACCCTCTAACATTTTTGCAACTTCATCTTTTGTAAGAATTTTCCCTTGTGAATCTCTTACGATAATTTCATTTATGTTTGAAGTATTAGTTCTATCAAAACTCAAATTCTCTTTTGTAATTCCAGCAAGCAATGGATGAATTGGTCTCATAGCTGAAATTGATAAAGGGCTTCTTCTTTTTATTGATCTTTCCTTTCCTCCTTTAGGTGTTTTCATCCAGCCGCCAATTAGTTGATCAATATCTTGTGGATTGCAAGTTCCATAAACTTCTTCTTCTGCTAATTTTTCTTTTTTAAAAACGAAAGTTGTTGGCGAAAGTTTTTCCGATGCTTCCCAAACTGTTCGCTCAATTATTGATCTTTTAACTTGTTGTCCACTTGAATAAGGTACATATCTTTCGAATTGTGTGTCGTAATATTTCTTTTGATCTTTTTCTACTGCAAATACGGAAAAGTCAACGTGACGAAGACCTCGTAAATAAATAGTTGAATTCATGATATACTCCTAATTATTTTGATTATTTTTTTCTGCATATCTAAATCGGATTAAAGTGTGAAAATATGGAAAGTTATCAGACACCATTTTGTTAACTTCATTTCCCAATTCAACAAATGGATTTCTATCATCAACTTTTTCAATTATTGGAATTAACTCTTCAAGAAATTGTTTTTTGCTTTTGACTTCAAGAACCTGCTTAACGGCATTAGTTCTTTTTGTACTTGTTGCTCTTTCGTCTGATTTAACAAAAGCAATTAAATTATCTGCAACTTCGCCGGCAAGTTCCCATAGTTTTTCATTATCAAGCATAGCTATCACCCATGTTATATATGTATTATAGTTAATTATTTGTTCTTCATCAGCATTTTTATAGTTAGGTAGTTTTGATTTTTTATTATTACGATTATTTGTCATATATTCTCTTAACCCTTTTGGTTCAAGAGCTTGAATACCAATTTGACCTCTTTGACAAGCAACAGCAAAACCAAATGCAGTTCCATATAAACTTTCAATTTTCTTTGCATCTTTGAGATAATTATTTTCACCAAATAGTTTTTTATACAACTGAATCGGCTTCAAAATTGAATAAATGTTAAACGGTATAAAACCTATCGTTGTATTAGTTTGACTTAAATTATAAATATATGCAAGTATATTTTTTTCTCTAATTATATTAGTCAATGCAATGATTATCCTAACCCATTTCTGAGTAACAAACTCCATCTCACCGGATTTGTTTGTTTGCATAGCTTTTTCGGTATAACCCATTAACGGATTTTCTTTAATATAATCTTCTGAGTTTAAATGACTTAACCATTGTCCATTCCAAGTTGTTATCTGATTCCCTCTAAGTTTTTCGTAAGTTTTATCATTTAAATAAGAACGATAATATTTCCATCCATCAAAGGTTTGCAGTAATATTTCCGGATTATCAAATAAAAGAATTAACCCTCCACTTACACCAATACCTAAACCACTTCCGATCCAAGATAAATAAATATCGTTTTTATTAAACTCTATTAACAAATTAGTTATTTGAGCAGAAGTTGTTGCAGATAAATCTAATGAAGGGAAACCAATAGCAATACTTGCATCAGCTGGACTATTTTCAATTTTTTCAACAGTTTTTCTTATTCTTTCAATCCTTTCTTCCTTACTTGGATATTTCCCCTTTTTCCAACCTATTTTGGGATTTTCAAGAGGTGAATTCCCTCCTGTCATTAAATATTTAGGATGATCATAAAAAAAGGAGATAAATACTTCTTGAAAAAAATCCTTTGCAGTGTAGTTTGAATTTTCTCTTTTATTGTAAGCTTCTAAAAATTTTTTACCTATTACTGTTGTATACATTTTTCACCTTCTAAATAAATTTTGTTTCATAACATTCAGGTTTAACTAATTTCATTTGTAAACCAATTGTTTCTGAATACGCCTTATCAGGAATTATAAAGGGATTACTTCCAACATCTGCTTGTCTTAATTTTTTATAAGCTATTGAATTAAACCGGACGGGAATTTCGAAAAATTTCCTTTGTTCAAAATTAGCGTATAAGTAATTTTCTTCATCGTTCTCTACAATACAACTTACGTTATCAATATTTAACTGCTGCAATAACACAGATTTTGATTTATGCCTCAGCAAAAATATTTGCCAATTTCCATCTTTAAAAATAGCATCTTTATCAAGAGCCATTTCATCAACTATTTTGGGAAATACCAAATCTATTTTTCTCTGCATATCTTTTTCATCCAACAATTCTCCATCAGGTAATATCTCAAAACTCCGTTGTAAAACCTCAAGATTGTAAGGTAAAGCTTCGCTTTCTTTTTCCGGTGGTTTTATCACGAAAATCGGTTTATACTTTCCAATTGTATTTTCATTCCTTATTCTATTTATACGACCAAATCTTTGAATAAGTGAATCTAAAGGTGCTGTTTGAGTTATCATTAAATCAAAACTAATATCTAAACTTACTTCAACTACTTGTGTAGAAATCACAACACAAGCTTTTTCTGTTTTATTAAATTCTTCAATTAGTTTTTTCTCTAATTTGCTTCTGTCACTTCGTTTAAAGCGACTATGTATTAGCATAACTTTTGTTTTAGAAAATTGATTAGAAATCATTTCATACCAATCTTGAGAAATTGCTACTCTATTGCAAACTAACAGCACTTTTTTATTCTCATTTATTGCTTTTTCTATTTCGTCAAAACTGCTTTCAAATAAATTTGTTTTATAAATTATATGTCGATTAAATGATAATAGTTCTTCATTTGATAACTTAACTTCATAAACATTTTCTTTCCTTAATTTTGAAATTATTTCTTTATACAATACTGATGGCATCGTAGCTGTCCCTATATGAATTCGACAGTTCATATAATTTAATACTTCTATTAATTTTAAAACAATGGTTCTTGTTATCTCTGTATAAACATGTATTTCATCTAAAATAACATCTGAATCTTTAATATCTAAAAGAATGGATTCAAAACCTTTAATTCCAAATACAACTGAAGCTAACTGATGTGGAGTTAAAACTTTTATTGAAGCGCCAACTTTGTTTTGTAACATTCTTTCTTCAACTTTTCCATTTTCAATAGTTATGCTTGATGAACCGTGTAATAATCTAATATCAAGATTAGGATTAGATTTATCTAAATCATTCTTTATTCTATTATACATAGCATTGATGGATGCTTGAAATGGTAAAATATAAAATACTCTTCCTTTGCATCTTCTTAAAAGGAAATCTGTTTTACCCGCTCCGGTACTTGCAGTAACAATTGTATGTTTTTTTGGGGAATTTGATTTAATTAACGAAAGCGGATAAAGTGCATTCTCTCTTTGTTCATAAAAACCCAAGTTTGGAATACAAAAAATATAGTTTAGATTTTCTTTAGTTTTATTTACTAACGCAGATGCAAAATGATCAGATGCAACCATAAGACCTTTCCATCTTGACCAGCCAAGTGATCTTTTTTTGCAATAATCTACAGCATATTGATAAGATTTATGTGCATCTTCAATACTAAGAGATTTATATTTAATTCCTAGTGAAACCAAAATCTCTATTGCTGCTTTTGACCAATCTTCCCAATCACCTAAATGTAGAGTAAAAACGTCTTCAAATCTATTTTCCAAATCCAAAATGCCAAGCTCTCTAATATCATTTTTAATTGATTTATGATGAGCTATAATCATTTCAATAATCTCATTATGAAATTTTGAATCAATTAATGAAAGGAAAAAGATAGATGCAATCTCGTGACGAAAGGGATTATCATAACGTGTGATTTTATTTGTTAACCTTTCCTGAAATATTGTATTAGCTTTTCCTATATCATGCATCAATCCACCAATAAAAGCAATTTTAGAATCTAATAAAAAATATGGTGCAATTTTTTCTGCTGTAATAGCAACGTCATATAGGTGCTGTTCAAGGGATGTAAAATCCGGTTTACCCTTTGCTTTTATTTCAGGGTGTATATAAATCACTATTCATTCCTTATAGGTTTGCCAACAATATCTAACCAACCATACATTGGTTTAGCTTTATTGAATCTATTAAAACCTACTAAAAATGATTGTTCGATTTCTTCAAACCTTAACTCAAATCCATCCAATACATTAAAATCTTCTTCGTTCATTTCTATTATATTTGAATCAGAAATTAAAATATCTTCATTGCGGGCAAGACATATATGTTGAACCATTGCTTTTTCAGCATCTTCTCTATACGTAAAAGCAAGTTTCAAAACCGGATTAATCATAATCCCACGCTTAAGTATAGATGTATTAATTTTAACTATTCCTGTATTGGTTGTTGTTCGTTTAAATTCTTTTGCTCTAGTCTGTTCTTGCTGAATATCTAATTTACCATAAGTCAATTTATACCTTCTAATTTTTTGAATCTCACCCGTAGATAGAGTTTCTCTTAACAATTCAGGAAATAATTTCAATTCTATTCCCTTAATAATTGACGGTGTTAAAAACTGCTGACTATAAGTTTCTCCATCTCTTACTGCAGTCCAAGGTTTTATATATCCAAATGGTCCCGAATATTTTACTACGTAATACATGCTTTTTCTCCCTTATAATAATGCTCCAAAACAACTGCCGGTAGAATGTCCAACACCAACATTCCATGCAAATTTTATTGCTTTCGGATCGCCTTCAATAATAATTGGACAAAAATTTGCTCTATTTTTAATATTCTTAATATTTACAAGTTTTGTCTTGGGATTTAAATAATTTTTATCAAAACTAACTTTAACATTAGTCGGAAGATTTACGCTATCCAATTTCTTTTTTAACGTTTCTGTTAAATAAAAATCAGCATCTTCATCTTTGGTAGTTAAATGTATTGCTTTTTTATTTTCATCATATTTACGAATAAATACCGGGCTTGATACATTGAATCTTTCCTTTATGCCGAACTGCGGAGTATTCTGCATTTGAATTTCTTTAACAATCATTCCGCAACAAACAACATTGTCTTTTAACGCATTTCTCATAAGCTGTTTCCCAATTTCATTATCCCAAAAACTAATGAACCATTTTGCTCCATTGGGAAAATCAAATCCACCTTTAACCATTTTGCCACCTTGCAGCCAACTTAGTGAATAAAGACTTAGCTCATCATGGAGCTCGTTCCATCCCATCCATTTATGAAATGTTCCAATAAGAAAATGTTGGTAATCAAACGGAACGGTTTCAGTATTCTGAGTTAAATTAAAATGCAATCTCATATCTCACCTCCAATTTCTATTTATTATTTTCGTGCAAATTCGTGAAATTCGTGTCTATTTTGTATTGTCGGCATAACGGTTCCATGTTCAGTAAAAGCATGTGGAAGTACCGTGGAA
This sequence comes from uncultured Ignavibacteriales bacterium, assembly GCA_913053915.1. The sequence continues at coordinate 5,455 of CAJXGP010000157.1, forward strand.
TGTTTCAATGAATTGAACCGGTGCCAATTTGTCACCAGTTCATTTTTTTCTTCCTTCGTCAATTGAAACATAAATTCAACAGGAAATCTTTCTTTATTTCTTTTAACTTGCCGATTAAGATTTTTGGTCTCCACACCATACAATTCTGCCAAATCTCTATCAAGCATTACTTTTTTCCCACGAATTAAAAGTATTTTACTTTCAATCAAATCCAACTGAATAATTCCTTTCTCATTCATTTTATATCCAACTCAAATTCAAATTTATTTTCGTGTAAATTCGTGAAAACTTGTTCCGATGTTTTGTATCGGGATTCGTGTCTGTTTACTAATTAATTGTTTACCTATGC
>CAJXGP010000158.1 GCA_913053915.1 uncultured Ignavibacteriales bacterium
ATACTTTCATAAATTTTTTTTCTGTAAGCTAAATTCGCCGCATTGCAAATCGTAGGTTTATTAATGCCTATTAATCCGGCACCTGTTAAAACTAATCCGGCAAATTCGGTTTTTTGCAACTTTCCCAAAAAAGAATGATCATCCCCAAATTCAACAGGACCGGAAACGAATGCGGTATTTTCAGATAAACAACTAAGTAAAGCTCGAAGCCAGTTTTCATGATGAATACAATCCGCATCTGTTGTTACAATAATATTTCCCTTCGAATTTTGTATACCGAAACTAATTGCTCTTTTTTTATGACCTCTTAGTGAATAATCATGAGGAATAGATAATACTTTTATGTTTCCGGCCTTTATCCCGGTTTTAATTTTATCTAATGAATCATCTTCAGAAAGATCATTTACATAAATAACTTCGTATTTATCTTTAGGGTAGTTTTGATTTTCTAAACTCCAAAGACTTTCCAGGATGTTTTCCTTTTCATTCCGAAAAGGAATTATTACCGATATATATTCATCAATCACAGTCTCCATTTTACTAGGTTTTAATTTGTGCAACCCCCTTAATATACCCGATAGAAAAATGATATAATAAATCAGTAATAAAAGAAATAAAACTATGGAAAAATTCTCAAACATTATTTTTCTTTGTAAGTAAAAACAAACCGATCAATGATGGAAAAATAAGATTTATTAAAAAAAGAAATATCGACGCGTTAAATCCTATCGCCGCAGTACTACCCATTTTACTGAAGAAAAACACCGACACCCCCTCTCTAATGCCTAAATCTCCTAAAGAAATTGAGGGAATAATTGTCTTTATAAACATTATGATATTCGTAACCCAGATAAATTTTAGGAAGTAAAAATTTTTCGAGAAGGCAATAGCTAAAATCGCAAATTGAATTATGTAACAGAAATGATCTAAAAATGAAATAACCATCATTTTTCCAATATATTTTCTATCCAATCTTTTCAAGACATATAACTTTTGCAGCCATCTATTCAACTTGCGATGAAAACGGAACTTATCAAAAAGAATATTATTCCATGCTTTTGGATTTAACAATAAGATTATTAAAATACCAAATAAGGAAAACAATACTGCAAGTAGAGATAAAGTTAAATAAATATTAACTTCATAATGAAATTGTAAGAACAAAACGCTTGAGATAGAACCAAAAAAAAGAACCGTGATCAGCAGAAATAACTTATCAATAAATGTTGCAACCGTAACATCGATAATCGATTTATCTTTGAATACAATAGCCCTTCCAAAATATTCGCCCAACCTTAAGGGAGTGAAAGAGCCTGCGGCTATGCCGTAAAATAAAGAGTAGAACGTCTTCTTTTTATCATTTACCTTTAGTATTGCCGCTATCGTTAAATGCCATTTAATATACTGTAAAGATAGATTCAAAAATACAAGAAGAAATGCGATAAGAATTAAATATTTATCGGCTGTTTCAACAGATGATATCACATCATTAAAATTAATTTTGAAGATAATATATGACAGTAGTCCTGCCGCTATTATAATCTTAATTAAATTTATAATTATATTTTTATTAAGGATGATTGAATTTTTCAATTCAATAAAAGCTTTATTTGTTTTGTACATATATTATCAGCCCGATATGTAGTTATTAATTTTATCGTCATAATAATTCCGGCGTAAATAGTATTAGTTCGTCAAATAAAGACAAAAGTAAGACCTAGACCAAATCTAGATACTCTATTCTGAAAATATTGGGCAAAAACATCGCCTCCATTATAATATGATAGATAAAATGAAATACCTTTTCCATTCCAATCGCCGAATTTTACTCCGATTATATAATGCTGATTCACTATGTATTCAGGGATGCCGATAAAATCAAAATTTACAGCAGTAAAGATATTTTCATCTTTATTTAAAAATGTCCCGAATACATCTTTAATTGCAAACTCAACACCGGTTTTGTAAGCAAACCGATCCAAAATTTTATAACCGGTTTTTTTACCGGTAGACATACTCATTCCCCCGTAGAGACGCCAAGAATAATTAAAAAAGCTTGATTGCCTCACTAATAAAAACTCACCGTAATTATTGCCAAATACAGAGGGAGTTATATTATCCAACCAACTATTAGTCTTTCTATCCCAATGTCCATCAACGAGATGAGCGCTATGATGAATGTACCGGAAACGTCCGATCCATCTACCATTTTTATCCTTTTTCGAATATATGATATAACCTCCGAAAAAACCGTCAATTGCATCAATTTGCAATCTATACTTCAAATAATTAGTAACGTAAGCATAAGCCATAAACTCCGCGCCTAAAGTAACTTCTTCATTTTGTGAAAAATTAAATTTTAATATATCAAATGAATTACCGATATCTATTTTCATATTTCTTGTCGATGCATAATACAACAAGCCCATTCTAGGTTCGTCTATTCCGGCTCTGAGCGGCATAAAACTTAATCCGGAAGGTAAAAAAATAAATTTTGATTTATCAATATCCTGAGAATGAGAAATCGAAGTTAGCGAAGTAATGAATATGATTGAAATGAAAAAAAATTTGTTCATATTTAATAATATTAAATTGTAACTTAAAATAAAAATAGTTATTTATTTTTCATTAAAAAAATTTGGAAATTTAACATAATTCTTTTGTGAACTATTACAGAATTTTATACAAGCTCGCAGTTTGTCAAGGGAATTATTTTTTGTTACTTTTCGCATTAAAAATTGCAAAATTGAAGGACAAATAATGTTTATTAATTTCAGTGAAATACCCGGTAATTATAATTTATTCTTAGATTATCTATACAATTTTGAAAATGTAAAAGAATTTTACCCAACAGATTTCAGAGATAAAGACAAATACTTACAAAAATTCAAAAAAGTTGCTGAAAGTTCCTCCGGTTTAAGAGCCGAATTATTCTCTATTATATCTGCTCAATACAATAATGTATCGCCTTCAGGTGAAACTAATAAGAATATTAATTTACTAAAAAACGAAAATACTCTTGCAATCGTAACAGGACAACAGATAGGTATTTTAAGCGGTCCTTTGTACACATTGTATAAAATTATAACCGCTATAAAGCTTAGCAAATTTTTATCCGAAAGATACGATACCTTTAATTTTGTTCCCATTTTTTGGTTGGAAAGCGATGATCACGACTTCAATGAAATAAGGTCAATAAATATAATTAATCAAACCAACGATCTTGTAAATATTTTTTACGGGGATGAACTACATGAAGGTGACAATATAGGTAGTGTCGGTTTATTAAAAGTAAATCATTCCATACATGAATTCTTTTCAAGACTAGATGAAAACTTGCGTAAAACTGAATTTACATCGGAAATAATAAAGCAATTGAAAAATTTTTACAAAGAAGGAAATTCACTAAAAGAAGCGTTCAAACAATTAATATTCTGGCTTTTCGATTATTACGGGTTACTTGTATTCGACCCTCAAGATTCAAAAGTAAAGAATTTATTAAAACCGGTCTTCAAAAAAGAAATAACGGATTTCCGTAAGCATACCGCCAAATTAGTAAATGTAAGTGCAACTCTTGAAGAAAAATATCATGCTCAGGTAAAAGTGAAACCGATTAATTTGTTTTATAGTATCGACGGCGGTAGGTTCTTGATTGAACCGTTGGAAAATGAGTTTGGATTAAAACGTAAGCGAAAAAAATTTACTTACGACGAGTTGATGGAATTAATTGAAAACGAACCGAAAAATTTTAGCCCAAATGTTCTGCTACGACCTATTTGCCAGGATACTATTTTACCCACGGCATTTTATGTAGCCGGTCCCAGTGAGATTTCATATTTTGCTCAAGTTATGCCTTTGTATGAATTTTATAATATTGAGACTCCATTTTTATATCCGCGTTCATCAGCTACAATTGTAGAAAAAAATATAACTGCAATACTTGATAAATATGATATAAACATAACCGGGTTATTTATCGATCAAGAAAAGGTTAAACAGAAAATTGTCGAAAGTATATCTAAAACAGCCTTAGACCAAATATTTAATGAGTTAACCGCTAAAATCGATATAGCTTTTGATGAGTTAAAAGAAAGGTTGTTTGAATTCGATAGATCAATTAGTGAGGCAAGTTTAAAATATAAGGGAAAAGTTTTCCATTATACCAATGAATTAAAAAATAAAGCCATTGAATCCCAAAAACGAAAATACGAATCTACCTTGCGTCAAATTGATAAAGCAATTATAAAAATTTATCCGGATAATAATTTGCAAGAGCGGGAGATTAACTTTATCTATTTTGCAAATAAATATGGAGTTGATATATTAAAGCAAATTTTTGAAGAGTTGAAAATTAACAAATTTGAGCATCAAATAATTAGCTTGTGAATTGATCTGAAAATTCCGGAAGATAAATCCGCCTGCATTTATCAAACGTCATAAAGAGTAAAAATCACACAATTGCTTTTTCGCTTTCAGAATCAAAGAATTGTAGTTTTTCGGTATCGAGCAGTAAACTTTTGGTTGTACCTACCTTTAACATTTCCCGAGCGGGTGTTCGCGCTATAAATTGAATATCATCCAACGAAAAATATAAAAATATTTCATTACCCATAGGCTCCACAATATCTAATTGAACATCTAATTTCATATTTCCGGTTCTAGGTAAATCTGAATTAGAATCATAAATATCTTCCGGTCGTATTCCCAACCATACTTTTTTATTTACATAAGACTTTAGGATATTGTCATAATTTCTACTTAATTTCACGGATAGTTCGCCGCCGGTGCTTCTAAAATTTAGTCCGTTATCGGTATAAACAATTCCTTCACTAAAATTCATAGAGGGACTTCCGATAAATCCCGCGACAAATTTATTAACAGGATAATTATACAAATTCAACGGTGAATCAATTTGATTTATCACACCATCTCTCATAATCACAATTTTATCACCCATAGTCATAGCTTCGGTTTGATCGTGAGTCACATAAATCATCGTAGCGTTAAGCCTTTTATGTAACTTAGAAATTTCGGTTCTCATTTGTACACGTAATTTTGCATCGAGATTACTTAAAGGTTCATCGAATAAAAATACTTTCGGTTTTCTTACAATAGCTCTTCCAACGGCAACTCTCTGCCTTTGCCCGCCCGATAAGGCTTTTGGTTTTCTATCCAAATAAGATTCCAATCCTAAAATTTTAGCCGCATCAGTAACTCTTGCTTTTATTTCTTCCTTTTTAAATTTTCTAAGTTTTAACCCGAACGCCATATTTTCATACACGGTCATGTGAGGATAAAGGGCATAATTTTGAAAAACCATAGCTATATTTCTATCCTTCGGTGAAACATCGTTCACTTTTTTGCCGTCAATAAAGAGTTCACCTTCCGTGATTTCTTCAAGCCCGGCAATCATTCTTAATGTAGTTGTTTTACCACAGCCTGAAGGGCCGACCAATACAACGAATTCGCGGTCTTTAATTTCAATGTTTACATCTTTAACGGCTATATTACCTCCTTCGTATACTTTTGAAATTTTCTTTAATATAACTTCGGACATATTATTCACCTTACAATATTATATAATTGATTCATAAAATTTGCATTGGAAATATTAACACACTCAAAATTATTAACTTTCCCGCCGTCATTCAACAATAAAGATAGTATCCCAAAAGCCATGGCTATCCGGTGATCATTAAAACTTTCGAAAACAGGGACATTATTCTTAATTCCTCCTTTAACAAAAAATCCATCGGAAAATTCATGTACGTCAAGTCCGAGTTTTTTAAAGT
>CAJXGP010000159.1 GCA_913053915.1 uncultured Ignavibacteriales bacterium
CTATGGCAGAAATAAAATCCATTATCGCATTTGATTTACATTACCGAATTCATTTGCAAAATAAGAAGTAAATAATCCAATATTCGAACAAAAACCGTTATGATATGCTTATTTCTTTTTGAAGAAATTTACCGGTCAGACTATTTTTATTCTCAGCAATTTGTTCAGGTGTTCCTTCTGCAATAATATACCCGCCGTCTTCCCCTCCTCCTGGTCCGAGATCAATAATCCAATCAGCCATTTTTACTACATCAAGATTATGTTCAACAATTACAACTGTGTTACCTTTATCAACTAATTTATTCAAAACCTTCAGAAGGATTCTAACATCGTCAAAGTGTAATCCTGTAGTCGGTTCATCCAAAATATAAAGAGTTTTACCGGTACTAACCTTGCTAAGTTCAGTAGCAAGTTTAACTCTTTGTGCTTCACCTCCCGATAAAGTTGTAGCCTGTTGACCCAATTTTATATAACCTAGTCCTACATCATTAATTGCTTTAAGTTTACGTTTAATCCTAGGCTGATCATTAAAAAAATCGAGAGCTTCAGTTATAGTCATTTCGAGTACATCTGCGATAGATTTTGTTTTAAACAATACCTCAATAGTTTCACGATTGTATCTTTTTCCCCTGCATGCCTCGCATTTAACATAAACATCCGGAAGAAAATTCATTTCAATTTTTTTTAATCCTTCGCCTTTACATTCTTCACATCTGCCTCCTTTCACATTAAAACTAAATCGCCCGGTGTTATATCCGCGCATTTTAGATTCAGGGAGCTGCGCATAGAGGTCTCTGATAAAAGTGAACACACCGGTATAAGTTGCAGGGTTTGATCTTGGAGTTCTGCCAATCGGTGCTTGATCTATTTCGATAATTTTATCGATGTTTTCCAATCCTTCTATTGATTTATAAGGAAGAGGAACCGATTTGGATTTATAAATTTTATTCATCAAAATTTTTACGAGTGTTTCATTAATTAATGTAGATTTCCCCGAGCCGCTTACACCCGTTATTAAAATTAACGTCCCTAGCGGGATTTTTAGATTAATATTTTTAAGATTAAACCCCGATGCACCTTTTAGAATTAGATATTTTCCGTTTCCTTTTCTTCTAGAGTCAGGTATTTGAATTCTCTTTTTATAAGTTAAATATGATAATGTCAACGAATCAATACCGTTTTGTGAAGCAATTAAATCTTTTGTTTTACCGCAAAGGCAAATTTTACCGCCGTGTTCGCCTGCGCCCGGACCAAGATCAATCATATAATCCGAGCTTTCAATAGTTTCACGATCATGCTCTACCACAATAACGGTATTCCCTATATCACGCAATTTTTTAAGTGAATGAATCAGTTTAATGTTATCACTTTGATGTAGCCCGATGCTAGGTTCATCCAAAACATAAAGCACACCGGCTAATTGTGAACCTATCTGAGTTGCAAGCCTGATCCTTTGCGATTCACCCCCCGAAAGAGTACGCGCAGATCTGTTTAACGTCAGATAATCAAGCCCTACATTAAGTAAAAATTGTAATCTTGTAGTAATCTCTTTCAAAACCGGTTTTGCAATAATAGCTTCACGCCCCGATAATTTAATGTTCAAAAAGAAATCTAAAGCACGGTTTATAGGTAAAGAAGTTAATTCACTGATATTTTTATTTTGAAATTTTACTGCAAGAGATTCTTTTTTTAATCTTCCGCCTCCGCAAGTTGGACAAGTAACGGTATTCATATAAGATTCTACCCATTCACGGATATTATTAGAGCTGGTAGTGTTATAATAATTTTTAAGATAATTAAGCAGTCCCGAAAACTTGTGCATATATGTAACAGGCTTTCCGTTACCGTAAGTATACGTAAAAGCAATTTTTTCTTTACTGCCGTTTAAGAGTATATTTTTGTTCGCTTGTTAATTCCTTCAACTTTGTGTTATAGTCAAATCCGTATTTATCTGCTACAGCGCTCAATTGATTGAAAAACCATATAACTCGCGGTTTACCCAGGGGAGCGAGGACTTCCTCATTAATAGATTTGTTCCAATCCGGAATAATTAAATTCACATCCAACTCTTTTTTTTCGCCAAGCCCTTCACAATCAGGGCAAGAACCATAAGGTGAATTAAATGAAAACGAATTAGGTGCAAGCTCTCTGTAGTTAATTCCGCAATCAAGACAGGCTAAATGCCTGCTATAAACGTAGTCCTGCGTACCGTCATTCACTATTACTAATCCACTGCCGTAATTCAAGGCAACTTCAACAGATTCCGTAAGACGAAGTCTTGAATTTTCACTAACCGACAGAGTGTCGACTGCGATTTCAATATTATGAATTTTATACCGGTCAACTTGAAATCCTTTAGTAATTTCGTATAATTTATTATCTACACGTACCTTTAAAAAGCCGTCGGAAAGGATCTCTTCAAATAGTTCGCGGTAATGCCCTTTTCTTCCACGTACAACCGGTGAAAGTATCAGGGCTTTTTTACCTTCTGTCGATACAATTATGGAATCAATTATTTGTACGGAAGACTGTTTAGTAACCGGCTTCCCGCAATTATAACAATGAGGAACACCCAGTTTTGCGTATAAAAGACGAAAATAATCATATAACTCCGTTACCGTTCCGACTGTTGAACGGGGATTGCCTGATTTTGATTTTTGCTCAATGGAAATTGCCGGGCTTAATCCTTCAATCAAATCTACATCCGGTTTTTCGAGCAGATCCAAAAATTGACGGGCATAAGCGGAAAGTGATTCAATATATCTTCTTTGTCCTTCCGCATATATTGTATCGAAAGCTAATGAAGACTTGCCTGAGCCCGAAAGTCCTGTAATAACGATAAACGAATCGCGTGGTATTTCCAGATCTATATTTTTTAAATTGTGCTCACGAGCGCCGCGAATAATTATAGTATCTTTTTCCAATTCGGTTTTAAATTTATTAATTTAAATATTTATATTAGGTATCGCTTATTTGAAAATCAATTAAATTAGAAGTACACTATTACATATTTCTTGTTAAATATCCTAATGAACGAAATAACAAAAATTAAAACAATTGAAACTTTCAACGAATTTAAGCTTAAAGAAAAGAATTCTATATTTATCGGTCAGGTTTATCACGTTGAATCGGAAAAAGAATGCGTTACTATCCTAAACAGAATCAAGAAAAAGTATTACGATGCAACCCATCATTGCTACGCATATATACTTAATGATAAGTTTGTTAAATATTCCGATGACGGCGAGCCAAACGGTAGTGCCGGTATAAGAATTCTAAATGCTATCAAACATTTTGATCTCATATCCGTCATTCTTGTAATTATTAGATATTTCGGCGGAACAAAGTTAGGAGTAGGACCTTTAGGAAAAACTTACTATAATACCGCGCATAAAACTTTGGAAACAGCGAGTATTATAGTAAAATTGCCATATTATCATTTAACTATCATCGCAGAATTTTCAGATATTGGTTACGTACATAGAATTTTATCTTCTTCAGATTCAAAAATTATTGATACTATTTATAATGATAAGGTGGTTTTTAATTGTTTGATTTCTCCCTCCGCTATCGATAATATAAATAATCAACTGACGGAGATTTCTAAAGGACATATAAAAGTGGAAATAGACAATAACATAATTTATACTAAATAGTGTCTGTCCTTAAAGTCTCCAAAGGAAGACATTATAATAATTCAGCGATTATAAAGATAATGGGAAAAATAAACCGAAACTCATCCCCCGCCTTCCCTGCCTACCGGCTGCAGGCAGGTCTTAAAAAGAGAAGGGGCTTTTCCCCGATAGGGATTCCGGGAATCTTAATCAAATAATCTATACTTAAATCTTCCCCTTCTCCCGCTTAAGTCAGCGATTTATTATCGACTATTCATTTGACTCAAAAGTCATTTAAATCGGAAATCCACCTTATAATTAAATAACCATGGAACTTTTGGATTTATTCCCTCAGCTTTTAACTTTTCGGGTAAATTTTCATAATTCTTTCTTAAATCTAATGATTCAGGCACATTATAGAAAGTAACTATAATAGTATCATTTTTAACTCTTAGGTCTCCGTCAATACCTCGGAAGATTGAATTGGCAAGATGTTCAGCAGTCCATTTTTTATAAGGGATCGGCAACTTTTTCTTTAATTGATAAGTTGCTGCTTGCGCAATGAGAGCTAAAGTCATTTTCCCGAATCGAATATTTAAGTTTAAGGTCGAAGCCCTATTCCATCCCATAGCTCCTTCAAAATTAAAGAACTCTTCTATAGTCCATCGTTTTGGAAATTTTTCAGTTATCAAATCGACTGAAGGACTATTACTTGTAGCAAAAAAGGGTTTGTAACTATAATATTTTTCACCGCTGCGCTGTCCAATTAATCGAAAACTATATTTGTTATTTCCATATTTATATGTTGTTTCTGCTGTTGCATAACCGGCCCAATGCCGATTATAATCTAGGTTTTGAATTATATTCATTACTTTTTTTCTACGGCTGCCAGGTATAAGAATATCATATTTATTACTTTCTATAATATAGTTTAACAAAGCCTTGGTTTCATGTTCAGTATCTGCCAATAAACAGATATTATCTTCTGAAGGAAAAATACGGTTTAACATTTTTAATAGTTCAACAGAAGATGCTGATGTTGTTTTACCGGATGAACCGAGGATGAAAGAAATGGGTTGACCGGTTTGAGCGTCTAAACAAAAAAACGTTTGCAAAACAGATTTGGATGGTTCCCTGGGATGACTTTTCTTTTTAACCATAATGCGCCTGGAATACGTTGGAATTCGATGAGGGTCAAATGCCAGAAGATTGCCCTTATAATGCCCTAAACTTGAACGAAGCAAAGCTAATTTAATTTGAATTAACTTAGCTTCTTCAATGCTATGTAAGTCTAATAAATTATGTATTTCCTGGTCTGTAGCTATGAAAGGCAAACCATTTGCTACTTCAAATCCTTGATGATTTAATGAACGTGATTCTCTGATTCCGGTAACACATAATGCTGCTTCATGTACCATCTGCATAGCTAAGCGCGGTTCTATGCCGCCAATTGAATCACCTGTCCACGATTTTAATAAATCCCACGTACCCAGACGAAGATGTTCCGGAACTAATAACCAGATCCCTAGCAAAGTACCGGAAATTTTTCTAACTAATAATTCTCTTACATTGCGTTCAACAGTAGAGATGTCAGTTTTTATTCTTTTCGTTTTCCGTTTAGTGGTATGAACTTCTATTACTTTTTTCTTCTTTTTAGGATTGTACAAATAGAGTTTTTTTTTTGTAATCCATATTTTGTAATGGTTCTCTCTACGCTTCTTATACTAATTTTATAGCCGTCTTGTTTTAATTTTTGGGCTATTACCGCCGCCGAACAATCAGAGTCCAGAAATCTGTATCGTATGATCTGGTTTTCTAATCTATCCGTACACACATAATTTTTTTTGGGACCACTTTTTTTATTAATTAACGCTTGAATACCGCCATTATTATAGTCATTTAATATCTGGTAATATCTTTGTTTTGTATAACCATATTTTCGGGCGGTTTTCGTTGGACCTAATCCAAAACATTTAACTTCAATTAGCATTGCTAATTTTTTGGAGGCATTATCACCCTGGGCAATAGAAAGACTACCTGCCGGGCCGGTAAATTGAAATTCTTCATTATTATTATACATCACATTAACTCCTTTATGAAAAAATACAAAGGAAGAATAATAAAATGGGGAGAAAAAGTCAAATAATCTATGGCGGTTATTAGAATAATAA
>CAJXGP010000160.1 GCA_913053915.1 uncultured Ignavibacteriales bacterium
GATTTAAGGAAACCGGTAACGTTTTTGGTATCAAGTCATATGAGATAGACTATAATTTGTCATTTCGACCATAGAGAGAAATCTTTAAATATATTCATTTAACAACATTAACTCCTTTCACTGTTTTTCAATAATATATTACCGCATAAATCGAATACATCTTGAACAGTAACATCATCAATCAATCCGGATTTCCTTATAAAATATTTATTACTGCCTATCGGAGCCCAATTAAAAGGGTTCGTCGGTCCAAAAATACTTATTTGAGGAGTATCGGTAGAACCTGCTACATGCATTATTCCGGTATCATTACAAATGAACAAATCCGATTTTGAAATTAATGCAGCAACCTCTGTAATTTTTTTATTTAGAAAAATTCCAAGAGGGAATGGGATATTTTGTTTTAGGTAATTTATCTCGTTATTATCTGCACTACTTCCGGTTATATATAAAACAGTATTAAACTGATATTTCAATTTTTTGATCAACCCGGTATATCTTGATAATGCCCATCTATTAGGCGGTTTCCCTGCTCCCACATGTAAGCCTATTAACAAGTCTCCCGAGGTAAAATCCAATTGATTGATAAAACTATCGGCAACAGCTAAATCCTCTTCATCAAAATTAATTTCCGTTTTGAAATTATTAGTCGTTATTCCGAATGGTCTCAAAATATCTATGCTTTTTTCATACACATTAGAATCCGGGTATTTTCTCCAATCCATATTTACTCTTCTATCGAATAAAAATGCACTCTTATTTTCCTGTCCATTCAGGCTTTCAGGCCCTATTCTGATTTTCGAATTGGAAATTCTGGATATTAAATTACTGGTAAAAGAAATCGAAACGATGACCGGAACTATTGCTAAATCGTATTTTTCACGTAATAATTTTAAAAACGTTGAGATATAAGACAAGCTATATAATTTGGTTTTATCGAATATAAATAATCTATCAATAAACCTATTTTTAATAAGACCGGAATAATTGAAGGGACTGACAATTAAAGTGATATGACAATCAGGATATTTTTCTTTAATTGCTCTGGAAAGGGAAACGTCTGTCAGTAGATCCCCAAGTTGATTGTGCTGGCGAACTATTAAAATCTTTTTAGGTTCACCAATATCAACACTATTTGATTCATCGACCGATAGTATCTTCTTAAGTAAACCATAAATAATATTAGTAACTACTGTATCCTTCGCCATTAAAAATTGAATTAGTCTTTCTTTTTAGTTTTAGATTTAATTTCGGATTTAATTTCCGTAAATTTCACTTCTTCAACATCTTTATATTTAGATTCTTTAGAAAGATTATTCTTAACTTTCGAATTTCTTTTCAACGAAGGACTAAAATAACGAAAAAATATCTTCACGGCTTTATAAACGATATAGAAAACTATGAATAATAAAAATAGCCTAAACATGATCATTCCATTTTTTCGATTCGGGTTTAAAATATTCGGTAAAACCTCTATCATTTCTAAAAATTTGGTTATATAATTCATCAAAATCTTGATCCCGTTTGATGAAATCAATTTCAGTAGTATTTACAATCAACAAAGGCGAACTGTTATATCTGAAAAAAAAATGATTATAAGCATCGCATAATTCTTCAATATAATTTTTAGTTAAATTTCGTTCGATTTTCCTGCCTCTTCTTTTAATATTATATATTAATCTATCAACACTAGCTTGGAGATAAATTACCAAATCCGGTTTTCGGAGATTTTTAGCAAGCATCGGGAAAAGGCTTTCATATAGTTTTAATTCCTCTTCACTCAAGTTTAAATAAGCAAAAATTTTATCTTTTTCAAATACATAATCGCTCACCAAATATTCGGTAAATAGATTTTCCTGGTTCAATGATTCTTGCTGTTTATACCGGTTTATAAGGAAAAACATCTGCGTTTGAAATGCATATCTTTTTCTATCGTTGTAAAATTTCTCCAGAAATGGATTTACTTCAAACTGTTCGAGAACAAGCTCTGCATTCAATTTTTTTTTTAATTTTAAGGCTAAAGATGTTTTCCCCGCACCTATAACCCCTTCGATTGCTATATAGCATATTTCTGAATTATTACTCACCTTCCGGCCTTATTTATTGATATATGTTATATGATAGTTTTCGGATTATATTCTTTTCCAAATTATCCATACAAATATCCGAAATTTTAATCTTTAATACAGGGTGAAAATAATCAGGTGCAATTTCAATGAGCGGAACTAAAACAAAATCCCTGAATTCTATACCTTTATGAGGAATTATTAATTCATCATCTTTATAAACTAATTTATTATAAAACAAAAGATCAAGGTCTATTTCCCGGGGACCCCACCTGTAAGATTTGCGACGACCGGTACTTTTTTCAATATTTTTAAGAAAGTGCATCAATGTTGAAATATAGAATGAGGTCTTAATTTTTACTACCGCATTAATAAAATTATCCTGATTCTTAATCCCAAAAGGTCTCGTTTCATATATAGACGATATTTCTCTTATTTGACATTGTGAACTTTCAGCAATCTTTTTAAGCGCATCTTTTAAGAAACCCAGTTTGTCCCCAATATTCGAACCTAAAGCTACATACGCAGTATTATCTATTTCTCTCATCAACACATTAATCAAATAATAAATTATGATTCCGGAGTTAAATCCTCACGACTTTTCACAACTTCAACTTCGATACAATCGACCACACCACCTAAGGGTGGATCATTTTTTCTGACTCGCACAGCTACTTTTTCTATATTAGTAAATTTTTTCAATAGTTCATCTGCAATTTTCACTGCAAGAGTTTCAATCAAATAATACTTCTGCTCAAGCACCATTTGATAAATATACTTATAAGCTTTATCATAATTAATAGTTTGGTTCAGGCTATCGCTTTCAGCAGCAGCCGAAAAATCCGTATACATATCTACATCAGCTTCAAATTTACCTCCGACGCTTTGCTCTTCCGAAAGAACTCCATGATAAGCATAAAAAGTTGCTTTTTTAATTCGTATTACATTCAGCATTATAATCCTGTTAAATAAAATGGAACAAATTTAAATTTAATCGAAGGAATAATATAGGACATTCTCTTTAAATTTGTCGCATTGCAATTACACCTAAAGAACGCCCCGAAAATTTTCCATCCCGTCTATAGGAATAAAGTAAATTGGATAATTCTTTAGTGCATAATAAAGAACATTGAATATTTTCTTTTCTTACGCCGAATTTAACCAAAATATCATAATTAGCATGTGATATATTTAAAAGATATCTATCATTTTGCAGCACTAAATACTTTTTATTAAACAATTCAGCCACTTCCCTTCCCACCTCGTAATATTTTTGGCAAATGGATGCTCCGATGTAAACGATTAAATTCTCGGCATTACTACCCAAATGTTCTATTAATTCAATTAAAGTTTTAAATAAAATATTTTTCTTGGTTCCGCGCCATCCGGAATGAACTGCTGCAATCACTTTGTTTAATTTATCATAAATAAAGATAGGCGTACAATCTGCAGAAACTACTGCAAGCCCTAAATTATATCGGTCTGTTATCATCGCATCACTTTCCCCGCAATTACCGCCTTTCTTAACACAAGTAACAATATCACTATGAACCTGATTTTGAAAAGCAATATGATCGGTTTCCAATCCTAAAGTCTTAAAATAATTTTCACGGTTTTCCCGGACCAGGCTTTCATCATCTCCGACAGAAAAGGATAAATTAAAATTGTAAGGCAATGGACGGGCTTTACCGATTTTAGTACTAAAACCAAATACTATTTCGGGATAAATGCAGAAAATTTGAGGTTTAATAATGAGCATATTGAACTCTTTGAATTTCTTATTATTAAGGTGGTGGGATAAAATAAGTTATCGAATTACAACTCCGAAAATGACGGTTATTTATTCTTGTATCATAGGCATATTCTATTCCACTTCCTAAAATAGTAAATTTTAAATGGAATAAGAATTTTATACGTTTGATACGTACTAAGAAGGTCATTTTCAAACCTTCAGGTTTTGAACATTAATAAAAGTCCAAACTTTTTCACTATAAAATATCGCTTTAGAGAAAGTTCATAAATCCAGGTTGCGTGTTTTAATCTAATATCTTTCAAACATTTATTTCGATTCCAACGCTCTTAAGACCATTATGCCTGTATCTCTTTTAAACTTCATCAGGTACTCGGCAAGAGTTTCGTGAGTAATCTGAACTTTATATCCGACATTTGGAGCATGCAAAAAGTGAATTTTTCCGTCATTCATTTTCACTGCTATCCCAACATGATTGAAATCCAAACCTTTTACATTTGAGGTAATAGCAATTAAATCACCATTGTGTATTTTATTCTCTATTTTTGCTACTTTATTTTTTGGGATATAGTAGTAAACTCTTTTATTAATTGCTTCCTCTTGTTTTCTGATAATAGGAATAAATTCCGGATGAGCTATAAGACGGGAGTAATCCTTCGGATGTGTAGTCATAAAATTAAGATTGAACATAATCTTGACCCCTCCAAGCTCTTTGGAAACATTTTTTATAATACCTTTTTTCCCATTGTTATATATCCAATCGGAAAAATAATTCAAGCGTGACGGATAGCCATTAAGAACACCGTTTCGATAGCGGATTTCTTTTAATTCATTTTCATAATCTTTGAATGTTGTTTTATTTTCTTTGATGGATCTTGCAAAAGCTAAAGTACTTTCCAAAAAAGTAGTACAATCTAAACCGGTAAGATCGACAACGAGAGTTTCTTTTTTCCCTATTTCTAAAGTATGAGCAACATAAGGAGTTCCGATAAAACTTTTTCCAATCGTTGCTATTACATACCCGATCGGTTTACTTTCAAGATTTTCTTTTATAGCTAATTGAAACTTACTTTTACTAATATTAATATCGGCTTTAGTAAAAATTTGAGCCGTAATTAAAGAAGAAAACAAAATAAATATACTTAAGATTTTTTTCATATTATTTATGTATAATTTGTTAATAAAATTAAAAAGTTGAAAACAATACCTTTCATTAAACTAAGGTATTATTTATTGAGTTCCCAAATTTTTTTATTTACGATTATAATAATAAACTTAATCCAAAAACATAAATTTCAAATAATATCCTCCTCAGTAGGAAGCGCCGAATATTCTTCAATTTGCCGGGCATGAGCAAGATTTTCAAAGCGGGTATATTCTTTAATGAATGCCAATCGCAACTCGCCTGTAGGACCATTCCTCTGTTTCCCAATAATAATCTCCGCAATGCCTTCGAGGGAATTTCCTTTATCATCTTTCAAAATATGATAATATTCGGGGCGATTCAGAAAAATAACAACATCGGCGTCTTGCTCTATTGAACCTGACTCTCGAAGATCTGATAATTGAGGTCTTTTGTCGGTACGTGTTTCGACGGCTCTGTTAAGCTGAGATAATGCGATCACCGGAATATCTAATTCTTTGGCAAGTGATTTAAGAGAACGCGAAATATGTGAAATTTCTCTCTCGCGGCTTTGAGCATTTGCAGGGCCCTGCATTAATTGTAGATAATCTATTATAATCATACCTATTCTCTGTTCGGCTTTTAATCTCCTTGCCTTAGCTCTTATTTCCAAAACCGTTTGAGCCGGAGTGTCATCTACATAAATAGGTGACTCAATCAATTTATGAGCATTTTTACTCAGTTTAACACCTTCTTCGTGCGGTAATTTACCTGTTCGTACCAGATGTGCATTCAACCTACCTTCCGCACACAACAGCCTGATTACTAATTGCATGGTTG
>CAJXGP010000161.1 GCA_913053915.1 uncultured Ignavibacteriales bacterium
GGCGGCACATGTAATCTTCGGCAATAGAGGTGCGGACCTTATATCGATAGCTGTAATTATCTCAACTTTCGGTGCACTAAACGGGAGCATTCTTGCAACGGCACGTGTCCCATTTGCGATGGCTCGCGATAAATTGTTCTTCAAGAAATTAGAAAAAATTCATCCGAGATATGGAACTCCTCATATATCTTTGCTGGTACAGGGACTCTGGTCATGCATACTGGTTCTTTCAGGTTCTTTCGATACTATTACAAATTATGTAATTTTTGCAGCATGGTTGTTTTATGGACTCGGCACTTTCGGAGTATTTGTATTAAGGAAAAAAATGCCTGATACTTATCGACCATATAAGGTTTGGGGATATCCGTATCTTCCGGCTATTTTCGTTATCTTTTCATTTCTATTTTTGGCTAATACCTTGATTTCAGATACTAAAGATGCTGCAATGGGATTAATTTTGATATTACTTGGTCTTCCTATTTATTTCTTTTGGAAATATAAGACAAAGTCGTAATATCTCTACCGGAAATAATTAGTGTCTGTCTCTAAAGTCTCAAAAGAAGAATATAATAATAATTCAGTGAGTGAAGAAAAGATGGAAAAAATAAATCAAAACTCATCCCCTGCCTTCTCTTAAAAAGAGAAAGGGCTATAACGAGCTGCTTTGCAGCTTTTTAAAAGTCCATCTCCTGAAAGAGAGGGATTTAGGGTGAGTTTTTTAGCTTCCATTCACACTCTTTGAGTTCATTATCAAACTGTGTAGTTGGAACAAATAATATTTTTATGAACCAAAGTTTATATCAACATATTCTAGAAAGAGTTTTATAATCGATTTAAGAGATAATTTTTTAATGAAAATTTTGAAATAACGGAAATACATTTAGTTGGAATGAACTTAATTATAAAAGGAATTTTAGGCAATGGAAAAGAAAAAGTTTATTGTTATTGATGCAATGTCGCTTGCTTATAAAGCGTACTTTGCATTTATAAATCGTCCATTAGCAACAAGAAAAGGAGAACCCACATCGGCGATTTACGGTTTTATGACTCAGCTATTGAAAATTCTTGAGGATAATAAACCCGGATATATCTCGGTAGCTTTTGATTCAAAAGAAAAAACTTTCAGACATGAAAAATATAAAGGATATAAATCTTCAAGAGCAAAGATTCCGGATGATTTAATACCACAAATTGATAGGATTAAACAAATTATCGAAATTTTTAAGATACCGATTTATATTCTTCCGAGATATGAAGCCGACGATATAATAGGCACTGTTGTCAAAAAAGCAGAGAAAGAAGGCTTGGAATCTTTTATAATTACGCCTGATAAAGATTATAACCAATTAGTAACGGAAAAAACAAAAATAATAAAACCCGGTAAGTCGGTTGAAGATTTGGCAATAATCGATTTGGGTAAAGTGAAAGAAGAATTTGGTTTTGAACCGCCGCAAATGATTGATTATCTGGCTTTGATAGGTGATAAATCTGATGATATACCCGGTGTTGTAGGTATTGGTCCCAAAAATGCATTGCCATTAATACATAAATATAGCTCGATTGAAAATTTATATGCACATATTGATGATATTGAAAAAAAAGGTTTGAAGGAAAAATTACTTATCGGGAAAGAGAATGCATTCCTTTCCAAAGAATTAGCTACGATATATTGCGAAGTGCCTCTGGATTTTAATTTTGAAAAGGCGAAGTTTACGCAGCCCGATTTTGATCAATTAAAATCTATTTTCCTCGAGCTTGAATTCAAAAATCTTTTCCACAGAACGCTTAGCATTTATGACCAATCCGGTACCGTTGCGGGAATCGGAAATGAAACTCCCGAAGATATAATCGAATTTGACAGTAAAAAAGTAAATTATCAATTAATTGTTACCTCAACCGATGCTAAAGCTCTATCAGAAAAATTAAATAAAATCGAACTATTTGTTTTTGATACCGAAACGGATGGTTTGAACCCGTTCACGTTGAAACCGGCAGGTGTTTCATTTTCAACAAAAATCAAAGAAGGATACTTTGTACCTATTAATCCGTACAAAAATCAAAACGATCTTTTTTCCAAAAATTTATCGGATAGATTGAGTATGGAAGAATTCAAATCTATATTCAAACCTGTGTTTGAAAATAAAAAGATTAAAAAAGTATGCCAAAATGGTAAATTTGATATCGCAGTTCTTCGAAGCCACGGTATTGAAGTAAATAATTTTTATTTTGATACGATGCTTGCCAGTTATGTAATTGACCCTGACCAAAAACACGGAATGGATAATCTTTCAATGAAGTATTTGAAATATAAACCAATACCCTTGACAGAATTAATCGGTCTGAAGAAAGATCCTTCTAAAATTTTTGATGTTGATCTTAATAAATTATCTCACTATTCCGCAGAAGATGCAGATATCACTTACCGGCTATTCGAAATACTTGACAAAGAACTTAAAAAAGACCACTTAACTCAAGTTGCATATAAAATTGAATTCCCTCTTGTAAAAGTATTGGAAGATATGGAAAGAGAGGGAGTAAATGTAGATAAACAAGCTTTTAACGATTTAAGCAAAGACCTGGCAATACTTTTAAATAATTATACAAAAGAAATTTATTCACTTGCCGGCGAAGAATTTAATATAAATTCACCACAACAGATGCAAAAAATACTTTTCGATAAACTTCGGTTAACAACAGGCAAAAAAACAAAAACCGGCTATTCTACCGATGCAAGATCATTGGAGGCGTTAAAAGGTGAACACGAAATAATAGATGTAATACTTAATTACCGTCAGGTTACTAAATTAAAATCTACTTATGCCGATGCACTACCAAACATAATCAATCCGAAAACTCACAGAATACATACTAGTTTCAATCAAACTGCGGTTTCTACCGGCAGATTATCCAGCAACGGTCCGAATCTTCAAAACATACCTATTCGTACTGAATTGGGAAAGGAAATCAGAAAAGCTTTTGTAGCAAGAAATAAAGATTATGTTTTGTTAAGTGCGGATTATAGCCAAATTGAACTTAGAATCTTAGCCAGTATTTGTGGTGACGAGGGATTGACAAATGCATTCAAAAACGGTGAAGATATACATCGTAGTACGGCAGCTCTGGTTTTCATGGTTTCTCCTGAAGAAGTTACACCCGAAATGAGAAGAAAAGCAAAAGAGGTTAATTTCGGAATCCTTTATGGAATCGGACCTTTCGGGTTAAAAACCAGGCTGGGCGTAACCCAAACTCATGCAAAAGAGATTATTGAAACTTACTTTAATACTTTCAAAAAAGTAAGAAAATACATGGAAGACTCCGTTAAAATTGCCCGTAATAAAGGATACGCCGAAACTTTAATGGGGCGAAGAAGATTCCTTAAAAATATAAACAGCAATAATCGGGTTGTCAGGCAATTTGAAGAAAGAGTCGCCATAAATATGCCGATTCAAGGAACTGCCGCCGATATGATAAAAATTGCAATGATAAATATCTTGAATGAACTTACAAAGAGAAAAACAAAAACGAAAATGGTTCTACAAGTTCATGACGAATTATTGTTCGATGCTCACAAAGATGAAGTTAACGAGATTAAACTACTTGTTATAAATTTAATGGAAAACGCCCTACCTATGAATGTACCGATTAAAGTGGAAACAGGCATCGGCAAAAATTGGTTGGATGCTCATTGAAACGCATTTAAATTATAATTATTGTTTCTTTCATTATTTCATTATCTTTTATTATGAATGGTAATGTTTTTCATAATTTATACTTTTTAATTTCCTTTTCTATTTCTTTTAAATACTATTCGTTTTGAACTATAATTGATTCGGAATAAATATTTAATGTGAACTTAAAATGAATTTTGATAAAAATAAAATTAAGAAAATTCTATGCATTAAACCAAGAGGAATTGGAGATATAATACTTTCAACAATTATTTTAGAAAATTTACACTCTCATTTTCCCGGTGTTAAAATTGATTATTTAACAGAAACTTTTGCAAAAGACTCACTGCAAAATAACCCACTTGTTGACAAAACCTTAACGATGCGGAATAAAGAATTTCCTTTGAAAGTTGCACTTCGAATAAGAAAGGAAAAATATGATTTGATAATTGATTTATGGTGTAATCCACGGTCTGCTCAAATTACTTTTCTATCCGGCGTTAAATATAGAATTGGATTTGCTTATCGTGGAAGAAAATGGGCATACAATCTTCCTGCAACTTCCGGTCGCGGGAATTATCATTCTGCCGAGCATAACCTGGAATTACTGAAATCATTGAATGTCCCAATCATCTCCAAAAAGATTCATTTCTATCTTAATGAAGAGGATAACAAATTCGGCAAAGAATTTGTTGAAAGTAAATTTTCGAAAGGAACATTTATTTTTGGAATAATTCCATCCGGAGGTTGGAAATCCAAAAGATGTGATGCTGAAAAATGGGTTGAAATATGTAAAATAATTCTTCAAAAATATTCCGTTAAATTTTTAATCCTTTGGGGACCCGGTGATGAAAATGATGCTACTTTTATTAAACAAAAATTTCCTAAATATACCGAACTTGCACCTACTACAAGCATAGGACAATTAGCCGGGATAATAAATAATTGTAATTTTATATTAGCTAACGATTCGGGTCCAATGCATATATCGGTTGTATTACATAAACCTACATTGGGTATATTTGGGCCTACGGATCCTGCAAAACATGGTCCATATTCAGAAACTTCAAGTTATATAATTAAAGAAGATTTGTTTTGTATCAAATGTAATCTCCGGGAGTGTAAATATAATCATGAATGTTTTTTCCAACTTTCCAATGAAAATATACTGCAAAAAATTAACGATTTAATTTTAAAAAATGGAATATCAATACCTGAATTATGAAAAAGTTTGAATTTTTTTTGAAAAATATCCTTCTTAGAATTTTGCTGATTATTTCCTCATTATTCGGCAAAAAACAAAACAATAACGAAGTGTTTTCGAAGATATTATTCATCAGATTAAATAAAATAGGAGATGCCTTAGTTACTACTCCCCTGCTTCACCGGATTAAGCAAAATCTTAACTGTAAATCATATATTTTGGCTGATAAGAAAAACCGCATTGTTTACGATAATAATCCTGATATAGATCGTATAATAATTTTCAATAAGGGAATTAAAGGATTTCTCGAAGTAATCAGATACATTAAAAAGGAAGGCATTCAAACTGTTGTGGATCTACACGATGATGTTTCAACTACTGTTAGTTTCTTAATTGCTTTAAGCGGTGTAAAAAATAAATTCGGATTGGAAAAAGAAAATAAAACAATTTATACTAAAACAGTCGGACGATTAGACCCCGCCAATTCTCATGTTGTTGTGAGATTGCTGGAAATATTAAAGTTATTTGATATCGAACCGGATTCGAATGATGCAAAAATTTATTTCACCATCGATGCAGCAGACAAGAAAATTGCAAATAATTTTATTCACAAGAACTTTGCAAAAAATAAAAAGATAATAGGAGTAAACATATCTTCCGGGAGCAAAGCAAGATTTTGGGGTATATCAAGATTTCGTAAATTATTAGAGTATCTCCAAAAATATGATGTCAATCTTTTGCTGTTGTCTTCACCTGAAGATGTCAAGCTTGCAGAAGAGATATCAAACGGGACAATTAAAATATTTTTTTCTAAACAATAATTTAATAATTCTTGCTTTTTCATTTTTAAATATAATTTAAATTAGATTCAATAATTT
>CAJXGP010000162.1 GCA_913053915.1 uncultured Ignavibacteriales bacterium
TATTGTGTTTTGGAATTTATTTGAGATTTGCAGTTTGCGGTTTGTCTTTTGTTTTGTGTGATTTTATCCTGAATATCAAAAAAATTAGTTTACTTTTAGGGGTGGTTAATACACAGTAGTTGGCGTACATTAAAGGTAGTCGGTAAGTTGTTAATAAATTAAATCTTCAATAAGCTAAATTTCAATTAGATTTGTCGTAAAAGATAAGAAATGAGTAAAACGACAAAAATAAAAGTAGAAGACAAAATAATCTCAATAGTTAGAAAAGATGAAGAAGATTATATTTGTTTAACTGACATGCTTAAAGCAAAAGATGGGAGTTTTTTTATTACAGATTGGTTAAGAAACAGAAATACTCTTGAATTTTTGAGCGTATGGGAAAGAATTCATAACCCAAATTTTAATTATGGCGAATTCGCCACAATTAGAAATCAATCCGGATTGAACAGTTTCAAAGTCAGCGTAAAAGAATGGGTAGAAAAAACTAACGCAATAGGAATTTTTTCAAAAGCAGGAAGATACGGAGGAACTTATGCCCATAAAGATATAGCATTTGAATTTGGCACATGGATAAGCCCTACTTTTAAGCTTTATTTGATAATAGAATATCAGCGACTTAAAGAAATAGAGACCAATCAATATAATCTTGAATGGAATTTTAAGCGAATAATAAGTAAAGCCAATTATCATATTCATACCGATGCCGTAAAAAACCATATTTTACCCAAAAAAGATTATGACAAAGAAAAAGAATGGTTGATTTATACCGAAGAAGCAGACTTATTGAATGTCGCTTTATTCAATTGTACAGCCAAAGATTGGCGAGAAGCAAATCCAAAGTATGCAGAACAAGGAATGAATATCAGAGATATTACAAGTATTAATGAATTGGCTGTTTTATCAAATCTTGAAAGTTTAAATGCAGAAATGATAAAATCGGGGATTGATAGAAATAATAGATATAAAAAGCTAAAAGAGATAGCCACCTATCAATTGACCATTTTGAACGAAAAGGATTTTATAAAAGCTTTGAAAAAGTTAAACAATGAGATTTATGTAGAAAGCAAAAGTAAGTTGAAAAAGAAATAACGACACGCCAACAATTAGCGTTCTGATGGCCGGGACAGCCCAATCTGAACGTGGTGTTGACAGCTTGTCCCGGCTTTTTCGGTCTATGAGTGCCAACCATACCGAGAAATAGAATTAAAAAAACTTATAGTTCCATTTTATTTGGAACATGTTTTGTATCTTTGCCAAAAATAAAAAAGAAAAATTGGATTTAATACATAAAAGTAAGCTACTCAAACTGAAAAGAAAAAATCAGGGAAATGTCAAGCTCTTAAAAGCAGTTGACAAGTTAATATCCGATATAGAAAATTCGGATTGGGGAAATAAAATGGACGTAATAAAAGCACGTCCTGATGCAGACAGAGTTCATAGCGATAATTTTTTCTTTTTTGATATTAACGTTCATAGAACAATGATATTAATCGTATTTGACGAGCAGGAAGCAGAAGTTCTTTGGGCAGGCAGTCATTCAGAATATGACAAAACATTTAAAGGAAACAAAAAAACAATTGAAACTTGGTTAAGGAATCAGGGCAAAATAAAATAATAAGGCCATGGAAAGATTAGAAATAGATAATATACTGAAGTTGGATAAGCTGAACAGTGAATTGGAATACGAAAAAGCCATTTCAATTTACGGAAGACTGAGATGGATGGCTAAAGAAGACAACTCTCTGTCTTCTGTTAAACAACATTTGAAAACATTGATCAAGCAGTACGAAGAAAGCCATTGGGAAGATGAAACAAAAATAAGTGCAGAACAAATCAGGGAAAGCGATATTGCAGAACAAATCGTTAGTTCAGAAAGTGAATTCATACAAAAGCGAAAAGAATTAATTAGAGAAAAACTAAAAGAGAACGGTATTACCCAACAAGATTTGGCAAAGATTTTAGGACACAGGCCCAATTATATGTCAGAGTTAATGAATGGGGTACGACCCTTTTCACGGGATGACATAATAGTACTTCACCGGCTTTTTGATTTAGACTTAAAAGATTTGGTTCCGCCCTTTTTAAAAACCGAAGTAACAAATCATATCAAACAGACCCTTAACGAATTAAAAAATAAGAAAACAAAAATTAAATTACGATTAATAGACTTGGAAACTACATAAACGCTTGCTAACAACACCTATGCGTCATGCCGCAGTGTATTGGGAATAAAACGATTAAACATTGATTGAAAAATATTGTAAATACGAAAACCAAACAACAAAACAGCGGCACGTCGCATAGCCAACACGTTAGGCACAAGCAGGGAGAACGAAATAGAATGATAAATTTGCTACAAGAAAGTATTAAAATTCCATCACGCATTTTACACATTTATTTTTTGCTAACACACAAACCCCAACCTTAAAAAATAAAAGAGTAAAATTTTCATCCCACGAACAGTGTAAGTTGAAAAATTATCCTATATTTGTCAAATAATGACAAGTCAAATGAAAGAAACATTTGGAGAATATATAAGAAAACTACGAACTGAAAACAAATTGACATTAACTCAACTTGCTGCTAAACTTGATTTAGATTCTGCAAATTTAAGTAAAATTGAAAATGGGAAACGTGAATTTGATGAAAAACGCTTAGAAAAATTAGCAACAACTTTTAAACTTGACTTAGCTATACTCAAAGCAGAATTTTACAGTGATTTTATTGCCAAAAAACTTTATGAAACGAATTGCAACAATGAAGTTTTTGTTTTAGCCGAAAAAAAAATTGAGTACTTAAAACAAAAGAATTTAACACAATCAAAATTTAATTTCTAATGCCAGAATTACTAACAATAAAAGAAGCCAGTAAATGGGCAACAAATTACCTAAAAAAACAGGTAACCACTTCAAATATTTCTTACTTAATCCAATATGGAAGAGTGTCGAAGATAGGTGATAATGGAAGTACACAGGTTTTAAAAGAAGACTTGTTGGAATATTATCAACAAAATAATAAAACAAAAGAAGAACGCTGGAAAGATAAATTAGGTGATGATTTGAATTGGACATTGTCTTTTGCTGAATATAAGGAATCAGAAACAACAAAGCACGTTCACAGATTACATCCTTACAAAGGCAAATTTATACCTCAATTAGTTGAATACTTTTTGGATTCTCATACTGATAAATTCAAAAAAGAGGTGTTCTTTAAAAAAGGGAATATTGTTCTTGACCCTTTTTGTGGTTCAGGTACAACATTGGTTCAAGCAAATGAATTAGGAATTAATGCTATTGGAATAGATGTGTCAGCTTTTAATGCACATATTAGCAACTCGAAAATAGGTAAATATAATTTTCAATTGATTCAAGACATAACAAAAGAAATTTCATTGAAATTAAAAGATTACCTTAAAAGTAGAAGCAATACAGAATTTGAAGCAGAATTATTGGAAGAATTAAAAGCCTTCAATGCTAAATATTTCCCGTCACCTGAATTCAAATATAAAGTAAGACAAAAAGAAATTAACGAAAAGGTTTATGGTAAAGAAAAAGAACAAGAGTTTTTACCTATTTATGAAAATCTAATTAAAAAACATAAAATAGAACTTAAACAAGAAAAATCTGAAACCTTTTTAGATAAATGGTTTACAAAAGTTATAAGAGATGAAATTGATTTTGTTTTTAATGAAATTAAGAAAATAAAAGACATACCTACAAAACGAATTCTAAGCATTGTTTTAAGTCGAACCATTCGTTCTTGTAGAGCAACAACCCATTCTGATTTAGCAACACTATTTGAACCACAAATCACGACCTATTATTGTAAAAAGCACGGAAAAATTTGTAAACCTTTATTTTCAATTGATAGCTGGTGGAATCGATATACAAAAGACACACTAGAGCGATTAGAACAATTTGATAAATTAAGAACTAATACAAATCAAATATGCTTAACAGGAGACAGTCGTAATATTAATATAGTTTCAGAACTAAATAGAAGAAAACCAGATTTTTCTAAAATTGTTATAGAGAAAAAAATTGATGGTGTTTTTTCAAGTCCACCTTATGTTGGACTAATTGACTATCACGAACAACACGCATATTCTTATGACTTATTCGGCTTTGAAAGAAAAGACGAATTAGAAATTGGTCGGTTATACAAAGGTCAAGGACGTGAAGCAAGAGAAAGTTACACTAAAGGAATTGCAGAAGTTCTTCTAAATAGTAAAAAATATCTTAAAAAAGATTATGATGTTTTTTTAGTAGCAAATGATAAATACGGTTTATATCCCAAAATAGCAGCAATAGCAGGGATGAAAATTGTCAATCAATACAAAAGACCAGTATTGAATCGAGTTGAAAAAGACAGAAATGCATACGCAGAAATAATATTTCATTTAAAAGAGAATAGATAATGGCATTAGAAAATAGTATTAGAGAAAGAATAGCAACAGAAGTAATAAAGACTCTTGTTAGTAGATTTGATAGTTTTCCTGAAGATGCTTCACAAAATAGAAATGCACCATTTCATAAAGCATTCTTAAACGCTTTTACAGATAAATTTGAAGGTAAAGTTTCAGATATACCTTTTTTCATTTCATTGAGCAGTTGGTTACAAGGTTTAAATACAACACTTGGCCAGACATTTTTTGAAAACATTTCTCATCACATAAGTCATGGAGAAAAAAGGGAATATACATCTGGAAGATTAGGTAATCTGAAAATTACACAGTCACAAAGGAATCATATCAGTAAAATTATTGCTGACCTCAGTACTTCAACAAAGAGCCCGGACTTAGATGCCGAAAATCAATTGTTGTTTACTAATTATAATGATGCTTTAATAGATGCAATGGACTTCTCTGCTGATGTTTTTATTTTAGATGATGATACTGTTTGCGCAATTGAATTAAAATCAGTGAAACCGAATTCAGGTGAAATGAAAGGAGAAAAACAAAAGATTTTAGAAGGTAAAGCAGCATTATATAGAGAGTTCCCGAATAAGAATGTTTTGTTTTATATGGGATTTCCATTTGACCCAATAGTTAATACTGAAAATGAATCTGAAACAAGTTTTGATAAGGATAGATTTTTAGGACAAATCATCAATATGACTAAGTACTTTGATAAAAATGAAACACTTGTAGCATCAGAACTATGGGACTTCTTATCAGGAGATACTCAAACAATGGAGCAAATACTGGAAATAATTAATACTATTTCAACAGTTGACTTTTTGGATAAATATAATTACTTAACAGTTAATGCTAATCGTGCAAATCAGCGTTACAAAGACATTTTAGCAGAATGGTTTCTCTTTTCCGAACTTGAACTTATTGGAAATGATCAAATTATCAAAAATAGGATTGCTGGTGATAGAAAACTGACAAGAATATATAATAAGCAAGCGTTTGAAAGTAACAACAGTAAAAAAGGTACATATAGATTTGATAGATATAACGAACTAAAATCCTTACTATAAGCCATACACATTTGCAATTCACACTAGCCAACGCTTGACCCAAAATTGCAAAAGAGTATGTCTTGCCAACGGACAGAAAAAAATGAAAATTGTAGCAAATTTGAAAGATAAAATGACTGAAAACAAAGAATGCCAGTGCCTAACACCGGCTATACTTCATGCCGCAACTAATTGTTAATAAAGTGATTATGTATTAATAAAACATATTGGTAAATTGA
>CAJXGP010000163.1 GCA_913053915.1 uncultured Ignavibacteriales bacterium
CTGGCGACTCATATTGAATTTCCTGAGACCATAATGGAACTGGATTCCATAAAATTGAAGCAGTTGTTTGTGATCTTCCTGAAATTTCGAAACAGTTATCGCTTTTAACAATATGAGTTATCCAAAACCATTAGCCCATACATAGGAAGATTGCGTTGGTCTCTCCGTTTTAACTACGCTTGGCGCAAATGCTTACCCGTAAGCATTGAATTATTAGAATACTAATTATTAAATATTGACAATATATTAGGTTAAAATAAATAATCTATTGATATCGCTTCTGCATCAATTCAACTATTTCATAAAATTTCTTTTTATACATTTCAATTAAGAAATCTCTATCTTCTTGCGATAATTTTACTAAATCATTTGTATTGAGTATAGCTTGTTCGGGAGTTTTAATTCCGGGAATCACCGTTGAAATTTCCGGCATACTCAAAATAAAGCTCAAGCTAATAGATGTTTTTGAGATACCATATTTATTTGCCAACGTCCACACATCATCTAATGAGTCTAATGCTTCCGATAAAATTTCAGGTGTTAAACGGGATGCTCTGTGATCATTTTTCTCAAATTTAGTATTCTTATTAAACTTTCCGGTTAGCAACCCAAACTGTAACGGCATCCTGGCAATCACACCGTATCCATTCTTACCGGCATCTTGAATAGTCATCAATCCCTTCTGATTAAGGATATTAAAAACAATTTGAAAGCTTGAACCCAGATTATTTTTCATTAAGAAATTTGCTTCGGGTTCAGGTTCGAAAGTACTCAATGAAAGACCCCAATATTTAATTTTACCATCTTTTTTTAGTTGTTCCATAGCTTCAATACATTCACCTTGTTCAAGATGATTTAATTTAGCCGAATGAAGTTGGTATAAATCGATTGTTTCACGTTTTAATCGTTTTAAACTTTTTTCACAAGCCTGAAGAATATGCTCCTTGGAATAATCGAGAATAATTCTTCCGTTATTTGCAAGCCTATGTCCTACTTTTGTAGCAATTATAATATTCTTCTTGCCGGATAAAGTTTTTCCGATTAACTCTTCCGAATGACCTAAACCGTAAAAATCCGCCGTATCATAAAAAGTAACTCCAAGATCATAAGCTTTTTCCAACGCTTTTATTGAAGTATTATCATCAACATTACCCCATCCGATAGGAATTTCACCGGCCATTGCAGGTCCACCAATACCCCAAGCTCCATAGCCGATTTCACTAACTTTTAATCCGGTTTTACCAAATTTTCTGTATATCATATCTCACTCTTGTTTTTTTATTAATTCGTTTTTTTTTAAAAATTCTTTTACTTATATAATAAAATTATACAATTAAAACTTGAAAATAATTAATCAAAATCTACAGATAAAGAAGGGTTCTTATAATGCTCAAATAATCTTAAGATTTGATGCTTTTTAATTCTTGCATCCGAAAGATTAGGTAAATTATCTTTATCGAAGAAGCCTACATCATCGGTTTCTAAACTTGGTACACTCTCACCTCCAAGTATTTTACAAAGAAAAAATATTTTATAAACATGGTATGGATGTGGCGGTGTATGCCCTTGTTTAGTTCTATCATAAATTGCCGAAACTTTCTCAGCCGAAACAACATAACCGGATTCTTCCAGTACTTCCCTTTCTACCGACTGACTAGGCGTTTCATTTGGTTCCGCCCATCCCCCCGGTAAAGTCCACCCGCCATCAACTTTTTCTTTTACAAGTAATATTTTATCATCCTGAAATACAACACCGCGGACATCAACTTTTGGAGTAGGATAACCATCTTCATAATTAAAAAGATTATGAATGAATTCGAAATCTGTGTCTGAATTAGCAGACATCATTTCAGCAGCAATCTTTCTAATTTTTTTA
Source organism: uncultured Ignavibacteriales bacterium (assembly GCA_913053915.1). The sequence continues at coordinate 1,877 of CAJXGP010000163.1, forward strand.
TATCTTTCTATATCAAACTCGTTTGAAGTAAATGTCAATCCCACTTGAGAAATTGCCTGCAAGCTCTTTGCCCACTTCAGCCATTTGGGTTCCATAAATCGAATACTCCTTAAATCTAATAAGAATAAATTACAATTAGTATTTTAAGATACAAAATTCATTGAACTCAAAAAAATCATAACCAATTTAAGATCCATTACTCGCCTTCAATACTAAATTTAAATCGATTTATAGATTTCTTTTTTGACGTTTCCCCATCATAAGATAGTATGAGGCTAATTCATTAAGTCAAATAAATAATAAAATCACTTTTCATTTTATTCGCTTTATGACTATTTTACAGGTTAATAATTTATTATCTCAAACTTGATATGAAAAGTATTTATATGTATATAATTTAATTTACCGATATTACTACTTGCTTTGAATTAAATTAAATTATAAGTTTTAATAACGAGTCCACTCAAAAAAAGTCGTTCTCGCAACAACGGGATTTAAAAACTTAGAATTCATGATGAGACTATATTTTCTTTCTATAATAGGATATTTTTCAAGGGAAAGACGATTCGAGAACATTTTTTAAAGAACTCAAAATTATTCCGGAAAACTAAAAAAACGATTACATATATGATAAATTTTCTATTCTCAGAGATAGGGCGTATCTAAAAAGGTCATGTTCGAATTGTGAATATTAACAAAAATTAAATCTTTTTCACAATAGAAATACCCTTTTAGAGGAGGTTCATACGTTCAAATAAGACAAGAAACATAAAGACTGTTTAATAATGAGTAAAATAATTGCAATCGCAGTTCCAAAAGGAGGTGTCGGAAAAACAACTACCGCAGTTAATCTTGCAGTAGGTCTTTCTATTGCCGAAAAGAAAACTCTACTTCTGGATTTAGATTATTCAGGAGCTTGTTCAATAGCCTTAGGTTTTACACCCGAAATGATTAGAGGTGATATATTTAATGTTTTCAGTTTCACTAAATCTCTGGAACAAGTAATTCACAAAACAGATATTCCAAATTTAGATTTTATTCCCTCCAGCTTATTATCCTTTGAGAATGAAGAACGCATGAACCGGCTTTCAAAAAATAATGCGCTGCTAAGGACATTACTTCATATTGAACTCATAACCTATGATTACATAATAATTGATTGCCCACCCTACTTGCATGGAATGACTAAAAATGCATTATTGGCAGCCGATTCTGTTTTACTTCCAGTCAATGCAAGCAATTTTTCATTGGATGCTATCAAAAAAATGCTGAATCATATTCAATGGATTCGCACAATAGGAAACAGGAATTTACAAATTGAAGGAATCCTGTTAACCATGTACGAATCGAATACAAAGGTAACGGCAATTGTGAAAGAAGAATTAAATAGTCTTTATCCGGATTATTTGCTTCAAACCACTATCCCTAAAAACATAAAAATATCCGAAGCTACTTTTCACAAAAAGCCAATTTTACTTTATGATGTTTTATCAAACGGCTCACAAGCTTATTTACACTTATCTCAAGAAATTTTAAGCAGGCATAAAAATAAAAGTAACCCGGCGAGTAGGAATTTGTAATTTGCTATTAATTGTCTATTGATAGTCATTCGAAGTATTTCTTTTAAAAAGAATAAGTATAACTTTTAGGTTTAATTTCATTCCGAATGATAATTTTATCGGCAATACAATCTTGAACAAGATATCAATAAATCAAGGTATGCTTTAATAAAAGAAATTAATAAAATATTATCAGAGACTTAATTTATCGGTTAATTTGAGTAAATTATATTTATTTAATAAATTAAAAGTGACAACTATAAGGCTCCGGCAACTTAACATTGAATTAGAATTAAATAACTATTACATTAAATCAAAGGAGAAAATTGTGAGTAATGATTTACCCCTGCTATTATTAGTCGAAGACGATGAGGTTTCAAAAGACATAATTATAATATTTTTAAAAGATGTTTGTAATATTGAATTTGCAAAAGATGGACCTACGGCAGTAGAGATGTTAAAAAACAAAAAGTTTGACGGCTTCTTAATGGATATTAATCTTGGTAGAGGAATTGGCGGTATAGATGTTGTTCACGAAATCAAAAAACTTCCTCAATATGATAATACTCCTATAATAGCGATTACTGCCTATGCTATGGTGGGTGATAAGGAGGAGTTTCTTGAAGAGGGATGTACACATTACATTTCAAAACCGTTTTTAAAATCCGATTTAAGAAAATTAGTAAAGGAAGTATTACATTTACCTTAATTCTTACTTTTTACAAAGAATAGTTAATTACAGTAGGCCTATACATTTTTTCATTTAAGAGAATGCACATCTTAGTTATCAGGGAGAGATTACATATAAAATTTACCCGGGAGAGAAATGAAATTAAATCATTTAAAATATTGAAACGAGATTTGGTCCTATCCTATTATTTAAAAGCACAAATCATAATAAATAATTTAGTTGGGTTATCACGTTGAGAAGGTTTTCAGTAAAGAAAATATATGCAAGATTTTCCGATAGTACGGTAACCTTTTTTGATCATGCTAAAATGACAGAGAATATTTTTATGATAATTGTTGCTATTATCATAGGTGTATTAGCTGGATTTGGAGCAATCGCAATTCGCGCATTAATCAAAGAACTATCAATTTTATCATATGGTGGAGGAGAACATTTTTTAGCACATGTATTAGCTGCACCATGGTATCTGAGACTTTTAATACCAATAATAGGCGGATTAATTGTAGGACCAATAATTTACTTTATTGCCCCGGAGGCAAAAGGACACGGCGTACCTGAGGTAATGGAATCCATCCTTCTTAAAGGCGGTGTGATACGCGCACGCGTTGCAATAGTAAAAGCAATAGTATCAGCAATCTCAATAGGTACGGGAGGGTCAGTAGGAAGAGAAGGCCCAATCGTTCAAATCGGTTCAAGCCTCGGTTCAAGCGTAGGTAAATTTTTTGGAATATCAAACAAAAGATTAAAAACATTAGTAGGTTGTGGCGCTGCTGCGGGGATTGCGGCTGCTTTTAATGCTCCGATAGCAGGTGCATTGTTCGCAGTAGAAATTATATTAATGGATTTTGCCGTAGCGCAGTTCTCCCCTATTGTTATATCTTCTGTTATGGCAACAGTAATATCACATACTTTTCAGGGAGATTTTGCTGCATTTTTAGTCCCTAAATATACATTAACTTCGCCGTATGAGATTATTTTTTATTTTGCCTTGGGAGCAATTAGCGGTTTAGTTTCTTATTTATTTATAAAAGTATTATATACATCGGAAGATTTTTTTGACAATCATTTTCATATACCTCCGTATCTGAAGCCTGCCGTAGGTGGTGTGGGGCTAGGTTTAATCGCAATCTTTTTCCCACAAGTAATGGGTGTCGGTTATGATTCAATCAATGAAGCACTTCATGGTAACATGATTTGGTATATTGCTTTTATTTTGGTCTTCGCAAAAATACTTGCCACTTCGATAACACTTGGGTCGGGTGGTTCCGGCGGAATTTTTGCACCCTCACTTTTTATGGGTGCTATGCTGGGATATTTTTTCGGACAATTTGTACATTACTTTTTCCCGGCTATTACTTCGACACCGGGAGCATATGCATTAGTTGCAATGGGCGGATTAATCGCCGGTACTACACGTGCACCTATAACTGCAATTGTTATTGTTTTTGAATTAACAAGTGACTACCGGATAATTCTTCCTGTAATGATTACTAGTATCATCAGTACAATATTGTCTTCAAAATTATCAAGAGAATCAATATATACTTTAAAGCTTCTCTTACGGAATATTA
>CAJXGP010000164.1 GCA_913053915.1 uncultured Ignavibacteriales bacterium
TACTTCAGAATTTACATGTACCGTTAAATTTTTGCTATATATTCCTTTTTGGTTCTGGCTTGTCCAGGTTAGGATATACCAAATAGTTCTTTACTATTTCCCATGTTTTAACATTTCCTGTTTTGCAATTTAACACTTTTCCTTTTTACCCATTATAAATCATATTGAACCAAATAAAATTTTAATAATGCAATGTCTTTTATACACTCTGCGCTTTCTCCGGTAATAATTCATTAGAAATAACAGTATTAAGTTAAAAAATAAATTTTTATTATCATAAATGGCTCTATTCTAATTATAGGATGATTTAAAATAATTTATTATCTTTGGGAAAAATAAATAGGCATATCTATGACAACAAAAGAAAAAATATTAGCGTTATACACTGGGTTATCACAGAGAGACAGAGAGTTAGTGATATGTGAGTTGGAGCAAATTAAGAGAGTAGAATCACAACTGTCAGAAACTACCTCTCCACTCTATTGTCCTCATTGTGAATCAAAACTAATAGTAAAAAATGGGAAACGGAACAGCTTACAACAATACAAATGTAAAACATGTTGCAGAGTATTTACCTCACGAACAGGTACGCCATTACATAAAATTCAAAAGCCAGATAAATTTGAAGCGTATAAAAGACTTATGTTAGAACATTATCTACCATTAAATACGATAGCTAAAAAGATTGGCATAAGTATTCAAACCGCATTTGATTGGAGGCATAAGATATTATCCAGTGTAAACAACGATGAAGTAAAATTTGAGGGGATAACAGAAATTGATGACATTTGGTTTTTGTATAGCCAGAAAGGAAGAAAAGGATTAAAATATTCAAGGAAACGGGGAGGGAGTAAACGTGCAGGAGATAATGATTTTCAAGCAAAACTATTAGTTACTTCCGATAGAAAATCTAATACAAATCTATCGTTAGTACGTATAGGAAGATTAAAAAGGACAGATATTGAACGAAAAATTAGTGGTAAGTTTTCAGAAAATGTAACCTTAGTTTCAGACAAACATAGGAGTATTTCTTCATTTGCAAAATCAGAAGGATTAAATCATGTTAGCTTTAAATCGTCTGAACATACTGCTGGTGGTCAATATCATGTACAGGGTGTAAATAATTTAGCCTCAAGGTTAAAAGGCACAATAAACTATTCATGTAGGGGGGTTTCTACAAAGTATCTTCAAAGCTATGCAAATTGGGTGAATTTAATCGCAAAAGGTGTTGATAATATTGAATTCAACAACAAAGGGGTTGTTGATATTCACAAAAACAGAGAAGGTATTTATAAGAGATTTATTGAAAATTTCTCAAGAAGAACATATAGATGTCCAGTTAAAAGATTTTTTAAATCGCAGCTAAATGACGATATGATTGCTAATTTAAAATATATTTAAATCACACGACAATTAGAATAGAGCCTCATAAATTAAAATTCTGCTTGAGATAAAAGCAGAAGGAAATCACCCGGTTGTAAGAAACGGTTGGCGAAACCTTTTCTTTACTTCATCTTCGTTATGTAATGGTTCAAGTGAAAAAAGGCTTTTATAAAAGGACATATATAAAGCTGATAAAAAATATTTCTGCCGAATGCCTGTTCCACTCACTCCGCTACAACATTTACCCTGATGTCTTCGCTTTCTTCGCTTCGTTCGTTCCGCTAAATTATCTGTTGTAATTTCAATACAACATTTATATGTATTACTACCGACATTTTAAAGAGCTATTACGTGTAATTATCACTTGAAGAATGGTAATAAATCTGCTAAATTATATTTAACTATTTTAATCAGTTTAATTCATAGGGTATGGCAATGCGAATAAATAAAAGATTATTCCTTTCATTTCTTGCATTATCATTATTATTATTTTTTACTAATGATAGTGCTCAATATTTAAACAAGGTTGATACAACTTTTTTCAAATCGATGCATTATCGGGATATCGGACCATTTCGCGGCGGTAGGGCTGATGCGGTAACAGGCATACCGAATCAACCTATGACATACTATTTTGGAGCAACAGGCGGAGGTGTTTGGAAAACTACAAACGGTGGGCAGACTTGGAAAAATATTTCGGATGGTTTTTTCGGTGGTTCTGTTGGGGCAATTGCGGTGAGTACTTGGGACCCCAATGTTATTTACGTTGGCACCGGTGAAGGTACTGTTCGCGGAAACGTTTCCGCGGGTAATGGAATGTATAAATCCGTTGATGCCGGAAAGACGTGGAAACAAATCGGGTTGAAAGACTCACGACATATTACACGAATTAGGATTAACCCACGAAATCCTAATCTTGTTTATGCTGCCGTACTCGGACATTTATTCGGTCCAAATAAACAAAGGGGTATTTTCAGAAGTAATAATGGAGGAAAAAGTTGGAAGAAAATTTTATATGTAGATAATAAAACAGGGGCTTCAGATTTAGCGATGGATCCCGTTAATCCGAGAATTTTATTTGCCGGTATGTGGCGTGTAAAAAGAACGCCATATAGTTTTTCGAGCGGCGGTAAAGGTTCCGGACTTTGGAAATCTACTGATGGAGGAGATACTTGGAAGAACATTTCTAAAAATAAAGGCTTACCCAAGGGAATAATCGGAATTGTCGGAGTTACTGTTTCCCCGGTAAACCACAATAGGATTTGGGCTATAATCGAAGCTAAAGATGGTGGTGTTTTCAGGTCGGATAATGGAGGAACTACATGGCGAAGAATTAATAAAGAAGATAAACTTAGGCAGAGAGCTTGGTATTTTTCAAAAATATATGCCGATACGAAAGACGTTGATAAAGTTTATGTATTAAATGTAAGATTTTGGCAGTCGAAAGACGGAGGGAAAACTTTCAGTGCAATTCATACTCCGCATGGCGATCATCATGATCTGTGGATCTCACCTAATAACCCTAATAGAATGATTATTGCCGATGACGGAGGCGCACAAATTTCGGTTGACGGAGGTAAAACATGGTCGACTTACCATAATCAACCTACTGCTCAATTTTATCGTGTGGTTACCGATAATCATTTTCCATATAGAATTTACGGAGCGCAGCAAGATAATTCGACGGTTAGAATTTTATCCCGTTCGGACGGATACGGTATTACCGAAAAAGACTGGCAATCTGCTGCAGGAGGAGAAAGCGGTTGGATTGCTCCTAAACCGGATAATTCTAATATTGTTTTCGGAGGTTCTTATGATGGGTTACTTGCACGTTATAATTACAAAACTCACGAAATGAGATATGTAAATGTGTGGCCCGATAATTCAATGGGACATAGTGCAAAAAATCTTAAATACAGATTCCAATGGAACTACCCGATAATGTTTTCTAATCATAACCCGGATGTGCTTTATTGTGCCGCTAATGTTCTCTTCAAAACTACTAACGGCGGACAAAGCTGGAAAGTGATCAGTCCGGATTTAACACGGGATGATACTGCTAAATTAGGATCTTCGGGAGGTCCGATTACGAAAGACAATACGAGTGTTGAATACTACGGCACAATATTTACATTAGCGGAAAGCCCCTTAAAAAAAGGTGTTATTTGGACAGGCTCCGATGACGGATTAATTTACGTTACAAGAAACGGCGGGAAAACCTGGCAAAACGTAACACCTCCAAAAAACTTAATGCCTAAGTGGATACAAATCAATTCAATTGAAGCAAATCCGTTTGTTGTGGGTGGTTTATATGTTGCAGCAACAATGTATAAGTCGGATGACTTTGCTCCTTATCTCTATAAAACAACCGATTATGGTAAAACTTGGAAAAAGATAATCAACGGAATTGATAAAGATCATTTTACGAGAGTAATACGCGCCGATCCCAACAGAAAGGGTTTATTATTTGCAGGAACAGAAGAGGGAATGTATGTTTCGTTTAATGACGGTAAGGTTTGGCAGCCGTTTCAACTTAATCTTCCTATTGTACCTATAACGGATTTAACTATTAAAAATCGGGATTTAGTAGTTGCAACCCAGGGACGTTCTTTCTGGATATTAGATGATTTAACACCGTTGGAACAGATTAATAAACAGGTTATCAATTCTAAATATTGGTTCTTTAAACCGCGTCCTGCTTACAGACTTCGCGGCGGCTCGGCAAAACCTTCTTTAACAAGCGGGCAAAATCCTCCCAATGGAGTTGTTTTTCACTATTACTTTAAAAATAAACCTGACAGCAATAAAGTTAAACTACAGATTCTTGACGCAGAGGGGCACATAATAAGAGCATTTAAACCAAAATCGAAGAAAAAGTCCGAACGGTTAAAAATAAATACCGGAACAAATTCGTTTGTTTGGAATATGAGGTACCCCAATGCTAAAAAATTTCATAAAATGATTCTTTGGGGTGGCGGAATTCAAGGACCAAAAGCAGTACCGGGCAGCTATAAAGCAAGGTTGATTATTAATAATGATACATTAACAAATTCATTTACCATTTTAAAAGATCCCCGCTCAACATCTTCGATCAGTGATTTACAAAAACAGTTTAATTTTCTTATTTCTTTAAGAAATAAATTATCTCAAACAAATAATTCAATAAAAAGAATCCGAAAAATCCGTTCGGAAATATTGGGAGTATTAAAAAAACTAAGTGGCTCAAATAAAAATGATTCAATACAAACTTACGGAAAGAAGATAGTAAAGAAACTTACGAAAATAGAAAATACATTATATCAAACTAAAAACAGAAGTCCGGAAGACCCGTTAAATTTTCCAATTAAGTTGAATAATAGATTGAGCGCTTTGGGTTCAAGCGTGTCCGTTGGGAATTTTAGACCAACTAAGCAAGCTTTCGAAGTAAAAAACGAACTGACAAAGTTAATTAATACTCAATTGGATTCTCTTCATAAGATAATAAGAATAGAGATTCCAAGATTAAATAAGATGATTTTGGTTGCAAAGATTCCAGCCGTTTTAGTTGGGAAATGAATGATAAATTTATACGTAAATTAGTAAACTTTTGTAGGACAATTATAGGTAAGTTTTTAAAAGGTATTCGATATGAAACTCGGAATTGATCTCGGTTCATCTACGGCAAAATTGGTCATATTAAATAACCGGAATGAACTAAGATACAAGACATACAGAAGACACAACGGAAAGGTAAAGGAAACTTTGGAAAGTATATTGTCCGAACTTCCTGAAAACTTGCGTAATGAACAATTTACTATAACAATGACCGGAAGCGCTGTAATGGGTTTGGCTTCAAGAATTAACATTCCGTTTTCTCAAGAAGTAATAGCACTTACAAAAGCTATCCGGGTGTTATATCCGGAGGCTTCTACTTTTATTGAACTAGGCGGTGAAGATGCTAAAATTGTTTTTTTCAAAGAAGATCAAGCTCCCGAAATGAAAATGAATGGAAGTTGTGCCGGCGGAACCGGATCTTTTATAGAACAAATGGCGAGTTTGTTAAACGTGGATTTGCAACTAAAAAACTTTACATTGCATCGCGCTGTGGTGTTTTTGCCAAAACCGACGTGCAGTCCTTACTAAACAAGGGTGAAAATAAAAGCGATATCGTAAAATCGGTTTTTATCGCGGTTGCAAATCAAACAATTACAACATTGCTTGCCGGCGCCGAAGTAAAAAGCAAAGTTTTGTTTGCCGGCGGTCCACTTACTTTTCTGCCCGAATTAAGAAAAGCATTTGTTGAATCTT
>CAJXGP010000165.1 GCA_913053915.1 uncultured Ignavibacteriales bacterium
TACAAATCAATATTTTCTGCCAAAAATAACACGAATATTACTGATAAGATACTAAGAAATTCTCTTATTATAAAAGAGGGTCTCTATTATTCCGCTAAAGATTTTCATCTTTCCCAATTCAAACGGAAACGTACTAAACAAACTTATTTATTCTTTATTTTATTCAACAATTTTTTTGCTTCAACGAGTAGGCTGTCGTCGTTTTGATCCTTCTTTGGACTCTCGATTGTTTTCTTCAACATTCCCTTAGCCTTATTATATTCATCTTCTCTAATATATGCTTTCGCAAGGTCTAGGTAAAACATTCTAAAATTAGGATAAAGCTCAATTGCCTTTTTATATTGTACAAAAGCTGTATCTAGGCTTGCCCAACCGAGCCCTAGAATTGCTCTGGCAGGCGCCCACTTTTCACTAATTTTAGCGTTAGTTCTAGCTAAAACATAATGTGATAATCCTTGCACATAATTGTTGCCGTTTCCCAAAGCAATAGCTTTTTCACAATCCGCTCTAACTGCGTTAACAACACCGGCGACTGAAAATACTCCTTTAAATAATGCAATTTTACCGTTTGCAATTGCTCTTCTCAGATAATTTACCGATTTATTGGGGGCTAATTTTACAGCCTTGTTGGCGTAGTCATACGCTTTTTGATATTCAGCTAATTGAGCATCTTTTTCTTCAGATGTATTATGCGGCATACTATCGGATAGATAAACATAAACCCTGCTCAATCGAGAATAGACCTTCCAGTTATCGGGATATAATTTATTAGCTTGTGATAGTGTATCCAGCGCTTTTTGATTATCATACTTAAACTCCATTAATTGATCGGCTTTGTTAAGTAGTTCATCTAAAGATTGCGAAAAACTTAAACTCGTAATGAAAAGAAAGAAAACAATAATGAAGAAGGAGAAATAATTAATAGAAAAATATCTCATAATGATCACCCTTACTTAGTCGAAAAGAGTATTATTTATTTTTACCTCTGAATTAGAAGATAAACCATGATTAAAAAGATCGGTAGAAGCCAGAGAAATATATTTAGTCCATTTCTCTCCCATATTTCTGTTTGATGCCAATGCATTTTTATAAGCATTTACTTTAGCACTCAATTCATCAGCATAATATAAAGCAATTGCCTCTAATGTTTTTGGTATAACAGGCGAAGCATATTCCAATTTTCCTTGATGACTAAGTACAATATGAATCAAACAATTTTTAAGGTCTTCAGGGAAACCCGGAATTTTATTAACTTCTTCATTTATCAAGAGTGCGGAAATAACTATATGCCCGAACAATTTTCCTTTATCTGTATAATCAAATGTTAAATCATAACTAAGCTCTTCTGTTTTACCAAAGTCATGGAGCATTGCGCCGCATATTAATAAATCCCTGTTAATTTCCGGATGAATATCGCACATCAAATCACAAATTTTAATAATCTCAAGGGTATGTTCCAGTAAACCGTGAATATAAGAATGATGCCAGGACTTGCCGGCCGGCGCTCTTGTATATTTTTTGAATCTATCCCCGTTGAATATTTGTTTTATTAAGGTTTTTAAATTTGAATCTGAAATCTTATCGATCCTATCAAAGAATTCCGATTGCATTTCTTGGAAATTACGCTTAGAAATTGGTAGAAAATCTTGAGGTGAAATATTTTCTGTTTTTTTCGTTTTCCTTATTGAATTTATCCTTATTTGAGGCGTACCTTGGAATTCATCCATACTGCCCGAAACACGGACAACATCCCCACTTTTAATAGACCCGGAAAACTCTGCAAAATTCTCCCACATATTTGCCGGTAAACTTAACGATTGATCTCCAAGCTCTAAAAAAAGATATTGTTTTGATGTTTTTGTTAATCTAATTTCAGCCTTTTTTATTAAAAGGAAGTGTTCTACAGCATCGCCCCTATTTAATGAAATGAGTTCCCTTTGATTTAGCATAAAAATAATTTCTTTCGGATTAAATAATTTATTCTATTAAATTTAATAGAATAAATTTAACTTAGCAAATGAACCGGTAAAATATTCATTTAAAAAATGGAAATACAAACTTTCCCATATCAATTACATTTTATTTATGATTAAGCCCAATTTAAAAGGTTCACTTTTGTAAAGCCTGTCCTCGATATAAGTGATAAACGGATATCTAAAAAACATCGGATATAAAATACATTCTTACTATGTTAATCAAAAAGTAATTTTTACTGTTTTTCTAATAAGCGAAGTGATGAAGAACCTTCCATTTTAAATGACAAGCGTGAAAAGGAATGTTATTCGAATGAGCGAAGCAACTGAGGTATTTCCTATTTAAAATAACTTTTCCCATTACATCGTATGAAATCCTCCATCGGGAAATATGCATTTAACTACCCATAATGCCAAAAAGGAAAATCGAAATATTTAGGTTGAGGGCATTTTTATTACTTCAAAATTATAGTTTTTAGGTAAATAAGTGATTATCGACCTATTTAATAAGTCTATTGATACAGCAAGAGTATTCCCATTTTCGTTTTTTTCCACAGTACCGATTACTCCCTCGAAAGGACCATCTTTAATCATTACTTTAACTCCCGGGATTATTCCTTTATGAATAATTATTTCCGATTTAATCTCGAGCATTTTCTTTAAATTATCCATTTGCCATTCGGGTATTTTAGCAGCCCGCCCCATATCGGTAATACATCTTACAATTGATCTCTGCTCGAGTGAAATAATTCGTTCTTTTTCATTACTGTAAATAAAAATATAACCTCGTATTAATGGTTCGGTTATTTTTTTCTTTCTATCGCTCCATTGTTTAAGTCTTGTTATCGTGGGAAGATAATATTCAACACCGACACTGCCGATTTGTTCTGCAGCTTTGAATTCGTTTCTAGGTTTAGTATAAAGTGCATACCATGCATTCCCGTTTTCACTGCACTTATGTTTGATCATTGTTATCCGCATATTTTACAAGATTTATAATTTTATAAAAAAAAACTAATTATTAACAGGCATTCTACCGACGGAAAAATAAGTAAAATTCATTTCTTTCATTTTATCAGGATCATATAAATTTCGTCCGTCAAAAATCAATGGTTGTTTAAGGGAATTCTTAATTTTATCAAAATCCGGAGATCTAAATTCATTCCATTCAGTAAGAATAAGTAATGCATCCGCATTAAGTAATACATCGTAAGCACGATTTGAGTAAGTAATTTTTTCACCGATAACCGCTTTAGTAGTTTCAATTGCTTCCGGATCGTATGCTGCAATGGATGCACCTTTACCGAGCAGTTTACGAATTAAAACAAGTGCAGGAGCATCTCGCACATCATCGGTATTCGGTTTGAATGCCAACCCCCACATTCCAAAATGCTTATTTGCAAGATCATCTCCAAAATAATTAGATATTTTTTGTAAGAATAAATCAATTTGATTATTATTTACACTTATCACGGATTTCAATATTTTGAATTCATAATTATTTTCATTGGCAGTATTAACCAATGCCCTTACATCCTTTGGGAAACAAGAGCCGCCAAAACCGACACCCGGAAATAAAAACCGTTTACCGATTCGAGAATCGGAGCCGATAGCCATTCTTACGTAATCAACATTGGCTCCGGTTAACTCACATAAATTTGCAATTTCATTCATAAAAGAAATTTTCGTTGCAAGAAAAGAATTGGCGGCATATTTTGTCATTTCAGCGGAGTGTTCGTCCACAAAATAAATCGGATTTCCGGAACGTACAAACGGCTCATAAAGTCGTTCTAAAACTTTTCTCGTTTTATCATTACTTGTTCCGACTACTACTCTTTCCGGTTTCATAAAATCATCGACTGCCACTCCTTCTCTTAAAAATTCAGGATTGGAAGCTACGTCAAATTTAAAATCAGGAGAATATTTTTTTACTGCTTGTCTAACTCTATCACTGGTTCCAACCGGTACGGTACTTTTATTCACTATTATTTTAAATCCTAAATCCGGTTCGGCTTTAAACAATTGGCCTAGTTTTTCAGCTACGTTTAAAACATATTTCAAATTTGCGCTTCCGTCCCCTTCTTGGGGAGTAGGTAAACAAAAAAATAATATTTCCGAGTTCCTGACAGCTTCATTTAAATCCGTCGTAAATAATAATCTACTTTCTTTTATATTCCTTTCGAACAAAACATTGAGTCCAGGTTCATAAATCGGCATAATACATTGTTTCATCTTGCTAATTTTTTCTTCGTCGATATCTACACAAATAACATTATTTCCTGTTTCTGCAAAGCATGTACCTGTAACTAAGCCTACGTAACCTGTACCAATAACGGCAATATTCAAGTTTCCCTCCTAGTTTTCCAATTTATAAATGATTAATAAAATTATTACTTGACAAAATACCAAATAACGAAATAGATGAAGCCACTCTGAAAAAGTCATCCTTAGTGGGAATACTACTTCTATAATATTATCTTTTTTGAGAGGACCTCATAGATTAAAAAACAGGGTTTCATATTAATTTATACATGAGGTATTTTTAAAAATTATTTTTAGTTTATTGACGTGTGAATATAAACAAAAATCGAAGCTTTTTCACAAGTAAAAAAATATTTTTATCGGCAACTCATATATGTTTAATAAAATTTTCTTCACTTAACGTAAGATTTACCATTTCTATAAATAACTTCGCATCGACCGGCTTTTTAAGAATTTGATGCACACCAAGGTTTCGATATGTCATTTTCAATTTATCGGAAATATTAGTTGCAATTACAATGATCGGTATTTGTAAAGTACTATCTTCTTTACGAATATTTTCAACTAATTGACTTCCATTCATTAAAGGCATTTCATGGTCGGTAATAATCAAGGAAGGTAATTTTTGAAAAACAGTATTAATGGCTTCAAAACCATTTGATACACTTATTACCTGAAAATTTTTGAAATTATCTTTTATCAACTTTTCATAATAAAGTCTATCACCTTTCACATCTTCAACTAACAAAATCGAATTCGGAGATCTCGGAATAGTAAAATGAAATTCGCTTCCCTTTTCAGGCTCGGAGTAGAACCATATTTCACCACCGTGTTTTTCTATTATTTCTTTTACTAATGACAAACCTAAGCCGGTACCCTTCTCACCTTTAGTACCTTCCGTAGAAAACATATTTTCAATTTTAAACAGTCTGGTTTTATTCTTCTCCGATATACCAATGCCATGATCTTTTATAACAAATTCATCAAATTCATCATTAAACAAATTACAATATATGATTATTGATGATTCATCTCTTGAAAATTTAATTGCATTACTTAGTAGGTTTAATAAAACTTGTTGTACTCGCCCCGCATCGCCGATTACTTTAAGTTGATTGGATAAGTTGCTTTCAAAAAACAGTTCTACCTCATTTTCAATCGCCTGCAAATTCAAAATTTGCAGGGCGGTTCGCACCACTAAATTAAAATCAAATGCTTTTTTCTCTAAACTGACCCCTCCTTCATCCAATTTGGCAAAATCCAAAATGTTATTTACCACTTTCAATAAGGCTTGTCCACTCTGTTCAATGGCTTGCAAATACAATGATTGCTGCGGGGTTAATGGCGTATTTTTTAATAAATTAGACATACCAAGCACCCCATTTAAGGGGGTTCTAATTTCATGACTCATTGTGGCAACAAAGCGACTACG
>CAJXGP010000166.1 GCA_913053915.1 uncultured Ignavibacteriales bacterium
TTCTATCCAACCCCCTAAAGTTATTCTATTCCATCCCCTTACCGAGTACAAAATCAATTGGTTCTCCTCTTTTATAGGAGAATCGAATTCCTTTCCGTTGGTTAAGTAACCTGTAATTTACCTCTGCCTCCATTCCCATTTTTGCTCGCTCCCCTTTACCTTTTTTCAAGATAATATAAAAGCCCGCTTGAGGTTATTATTGTATCATTCTTAGTAGTTAATTTTTGCCCACATATAGAACCTTTTGTAAATAAGACGATAGTTATTAATATGTGCATATTTTTTATTATATATCTTTTTAAAGAAATTTAAAAAATAAGGTGGAAAGATAAACAATAGTATCCAAATTATCTCAATAATAATTTTTTACTATAAAATATTTGCTTAAAGTATTTGATATCATTCGGGGAAAAATCGGCTAGATAATATTTTGATGTGCAGGAAAAGATAGTATAATTTCTAATCGATCCGGTTAGATACCTTATTTTAACAAATGATAAAAATTTATTATGATTATTTAATGTGATTGCTCTAATTTTTCTAATTTCCAATCAAACAACAATTCACAATAATCTGTACAACAAACCATTTGAAAATCAGTTTGCTTTACTTCCCGTCTCGATTAGAATGACAGTCTGCAGTGGAAATAGCGTTGAGTTAAATATTCTAAGTTTTATGCAAATATTTTCGGACTGCAGAGTAGTCCGATTTAGAATAACTCCGCATGAAATGTAGAATCATTAGACTAGCCCAAAACCGATAACTACGAATGCAGTTGAAATAAAAAACGTTCGATGCTGTGAAAATATTTATTTGAACTGCGTTGCAGTTCTTGTCTTTTCCTTTGTTCGGGTCTATGGATTTCATCCATAGTTATTCAACTTGGACTACATTCGTAGTCCTAATGCTTAGTTCTACAAATCATACATTTTATTATTTTATTCATGAGTTCGATTAAAACTGAATTCGGAATTAAAAATTTCAATTCTATAATAGTTTCCCGACATTGTTAACAACTATTTTATTATCAACTATCCAATATATTTTTTACCGGTAACATATTTATATTTTCTTCTAAATCGTGTCGGGACAAGCTTACATTCTCAAAAGTTGAAAAATATGTTTCTCCAATTGAAACAATCTTAAAAATTAGTGCCAATTCGTGAAATTCGTGTCTCAATTCTAATATAGTTCGATTAAAACGCTATAACTGGGTGGTTTTCAGGTCAGACAGGAAGGTTTCAATTCTATAATAGTTCGATTAAAACTCAAAAGATGATTTTAATGAATTTATTAATTATCTTAGTTTCAATTCTATAATAGTTCGATTAAAACCAAACAAATAAACGATATTGTATTACCTTTCTGAAAAGGTGTTGTTTGATTACCTGGTGAAGTGGTTTTGTGATTCATTTCCACGAAGTAGCCAGGTGTTTTTTTGTACTTTTCAAATCCCATACTTTTCATAACAAAACAAAAATTTATTAAATTATTTTTTTGTAAATTCATTTTCCGAATGTGTAAGAACATTCTTTATTTGCAATTTACAGGAATAATATCCTATGACAAACAAGACCAAGACCAAAGCAAAGCCCAAACCAAAGAGGAAAGTAAAAGTAAAGACCAAAACGAAAGTTGGAAAAATACATTCAAAGGTATTCCCAAAGTGGACAGGTGGAGATGTTACCGATGATAATATTGAAGATTTCCTAAAAGTATTTCCCGAACATTATCGGAAATTTTGTGATTACTATCTTCTTACTTTTAACGGCTTAAAATCATATCAAAAGATATTTCCTACATGTAAGCGTAACACTGCCAAAGCACAAGCCTCCAGATTGTTAAAAGTTGAGAAGCTCCAATTCTATTTAGATTATCGTGCTCGCAAGTTTGCAGATGAAATGGATATAACACGTGAAAAGTTAATGCACGATCTCGTTGTGATTAAACAACGTTGTATGCAGAAAGTCCCGGTAAAAGAAAAAATAGATGGAGAATGGGTAGAGACCGGAGAGTGGGTATTTGATGCATCCAACTCATTGAAGGCGACGGATATGCAAGGAAAAGAGTTGGGTATGTTTAGGAACATTGTGCAGCTGGACAATATGAATGCTTCAACACACATAGTGTTCCACTATATTGTTCCTGAGATTAAACCCATAGATATTGCAACGAAAAATGTTGAAAGAGAAATCTCGGAACAAATAGAACAATATATTATTGATCGCAAAAAGAACAAATTAAAATGAATTTTGATATTTCAAATACACATAGATTTGAATACACAATCGATAATCCTTTATGTTATACTACCCCTAAAAAAGTAAATATGAGAAAGCTGAGTTTGGATTGGCTGCATATCAACACCCCTCTTATCGAGGCGTTATCTTCCGTAGGAAAACCACGCAACTGCAAAAGATGATTGATTTAGGAAAATCTTTATATTTTCCATTAGGGGCAAGATTCGTATTACAAAGGAAAGGAGAACCCGGGGCATCCTTTACCTTTCCTTCCGGTGCACAAATATTTTTATGTCATTTAGAAAATAAAGATGATATGGAAAATCATCAGGGTTTAGAATATCAATATATAGGATTTGATGAACTCACTCAATTTCTACTTTCACAATACTTGTATTTATTCTCACGGTGTAGGGGAATAGTAGTTAACGACGGAATAAACTTACCTTGCCGAATAAGATCAACCTCAAACCCCACTGGTGTGGGTCTGGTTTGGGTTCGCAAGCGGTTTATAAAAAATGGTAGTTGGAAAGTTCAACCAGGTAAAACACATTTCTTTATTGCTGACCCTGACGTTGAAAATATTGAAGACAATCCGACTGGTATTCAAGTTACCCCGGATCATCCTCAATTTATTTATTCAAAATCAAGAACATTTATTCCCGGATTTATTTCTGAGAATAAAATATTAATGTCGATGGATCCTGGATATGTTTCAAACATTATGCAAATGGGAAAGAAAATGGAGCGTGCACTTCTTAAAGGTGATTGGGATGCCTTTGGCGGTGATTTCTTTGATGAGTTCTACCGAAAAACTATGGTAATCAAACCGTTTGCTATCCCGAAAAGCTGGCAATTAATCGGATGTAATGATCCTGGTTGGTCTTCGCCGAACGCCTTTCAACTTATTGCACGGGATCACAACGATAATATTTACACACTATTTACTTATTATGTTAAAAAGAGAGACCCGGAGAAACACGCACAAAATATATATAAGATAATCAAGAATTTTCCCTATACAAATGGTAGGATGCCTGATTTTATTGTTTCCGGTAGAGATGCATTTTCAAAGAAAGATAAATTTTCCGTCAAAAGAACGGACAAAACTTACGCAGATATATTTCAAGAGAACAATCTCTTTCTCCAAGAAGCCGTAACGGATAGAATATTAGGTTGGTGGGCAATGAAACTATATATGCATAATCAGAAATACTTTTTGTTTGCACGTTTTAACGAAAATCTAATTGATGAAATAACAGCCGCACAGCACGATGATAATCACCCGGAGGAATTGAAAGGATGTGGTAATGATCCTCAAGTACCCGACCACGCACTTGATTGTAATCGATATGGAATAATGGCATTACCGGCACCTTTTGCAACAGGACAAGAAGATTTGCCCGAATGGGCATTAAAGAAATGGGGTAAAAAGAAGAAGATTTATTCTGTAATGGGAGCTTAAATTCACACCTATTTGTCAAGACAATATTCTTAATCCACTTGACACAAACAAAAAAATTTGTTAATTAGGAATCAAAATTAAGATTATTTGGGAATAATATCCCCTTCTTTATGATGTAATCTTAGATTACTGTTCTTATTCCTTCTACCTGGATAGATGAAAATTAATATTATATTAATTATCCAGAAGGATGTATGGCTTACGAACTAAATCAGTATGGAGATTTCTCTCGATCCAAATATGAGGATGTAGAAGTAATCGCACGTATCGGCACCGCAGAGATGAAACTTGCCGGTGATTTTACTCTTTTCCACAAAGAGATAATGCAAAATTTTTATCGTTTAGCCGGACACATTTATTCTGCTGCCGACCTTCAAAAGCTTTCTATTGAAAACCGCCCAAACTTTGAATGGAATTTATTCCTTCCCATTATTTTGTCAATCGTTGGAAACTTTAAACAAAACCTTCCGGGATTAGATGTGTTTGGAATCACGAAAGATGATAATACCGGAGCCGATCTTCAAAAGAAATTAATAAACTATTACCTCTATCAAGCTAATGATATTACGTATGAGTTTGCAATTGCTTTATTATATGCGATCGTTGGGAAGATTGGCTGGTTAAAAACGTCTTGGTCTTATACCAAAGATAAGGAAGGCGTCCCGGATGTAAGTTGGTATGATCCTATTAGATTAAAATTTGATACCAACTGGCAGAGACGTGATACTACAGATATGAAGTTTATGTCTGATTCCGGTTGGTATGACCCGGAAGAAATCATTAATATATATTGCAAAAAGAAACCGGATCTTCGAGACGAAGTATATGAGAAAGGTATTTTAATAGCCGGTGAATCAACAATTAAAAAAGGTAGAATCAAAAGAATGTTAATTACTTGGGCTGAAAGATTTCTTAATGCATCAATCCAATATGGAGGCAGAAAGGTAGGATATGATACTCAGACAAATAACATTCGTTATGGTTTTTCAGGTACGTGGTATAATGGAGATGGGAGATTTAAAGTTGTAGATTTCTATGAGAAAAGAATGATGCCAAAAATAGAGATTATGGATATGTCTACCGGAGAAGAAAGAGATGTTAGTGAGGAAGTAAAATCAGATATAAGAAATAGATTTGAAACGAAGTGGTGGGATCGTGATAAATTATTAGAACTAAAAAAACAATACATAGAACCAAAGGTAACTCAAAGTTGGGATGAAATCATTTGGCAAACATCAGTAGTTCCGGCAATGAACTTAGTCTTACACGATGCGGCACAAAAGCATCAGAATAAGTTGTTTAAGTTTATACCAATTCTATGTTATGATTTTCATCCAGAAATACTTGAGACTAAGTCAATAATGGATCATATTGTTGATCCTGTTTCAAGCTACAACCTACGACGGAATACTATTCTTACTTATGTAATGAGAACCAGTCATGGCGGGTGGATTGCCGAACAGGGTGCAATTGCAGGTTTTGAAGATGATTTTGCATCTAATGAAATTGGAGGAATAAAAAAGGTAAGAGACGGTGCATTGACAAAAAAAGCAATTATGGAGATTAAGCCCTCTCCATATCCAGAAGCTCTAAAGATTGAAGCTGAATCAGAAAAAGAAGATATAAATCTTATTTCAGGTCAAGGTCCCAACTCACGGGGTATGAGGGATACATCTAAGGAAAGCGGAGTGTTATTTGAGAATAGAGTTGCACAATCTGATTTAATGCAGGAATGGATTTCAGAAAACGCTCAATCGGCTCTTGTTTTGGTTGCCCGTAATCTTCAAGCAATTGCACAAAGATATCTCACTATGCCCAGGACATTATTAATACTTCAAGATGATACAGATCCAGATTGGTTAGAAGTCAACAAATATTATCTTGATCAAATAATGAATGACGTTACTTATGGAAAATATAATATTAGGATATCTAAAACGCCTTACGGAAGGTATGCAAA
>CAJXGP010000167.1 GCA_913053915.1 uncultured Ignavibacteriales bacterium
AGGTTCGCCGCCATGTTCTCCGCAGATGCCGACTTTAAGTCCTGCTCTTGTAGAACGACCTTTTTCGGTTCCCATTTTAACGAGTTGACCGACACCGTCTTGATCCAATACTTCAAAAGGATCGTTAGGTAATATTTCTTTTTCCACATAAAGAGGTAAGAATTTTCCTGCGTCATCTCTTGAAAGACCGAAGGTAGTTTGTGTAAGATCGTTAGTACCGAAACTGAAGAATTCAGCTCTTTGAGCAATTTGATCTGCAGTTACAACGGCACGCGGCAACTCAATCATAGTACCTACCAAGTAGTTAATTCTTTTACCTTTTTCTTTCATAACTTCTGCGGCAACCCTTCTAACAATCGATTCTTGCATTTTAAATTCATTCAAGTCTCCTACAAGCGGAATCATGATTTCGGGTTTTACCTTTATTCCTTTTTTAGCCACATCACATGCAGCTTCTATTATAGCTCTTACCTGCATTTCTGTAATTTCGGGATAAACAACTCCCAGCCGGCATCCTCTGAAACCAAGCATAGGATTAAATTCTTTTAAGCTTTCAATTTTTTCTTTAATCTTTTCACTTGATACACCAAGTGCAGCGGCAAGCTCATTTATTTCTTTTTCTTCATGAGGTAAAAATTCGTGCAGCGGCGGATCGAGAGTTCTTATAGTTGTTGGTTTTCCATTCATTACTTCAAATAAGCCGGTAAAATCCTCTCTTTGAAGTGGAAGCAGTTCGGATAAAGCAGCTTTTCTTTCTTCCAGTGTATCTGAGACGATCATTTTTCTTACAGACATTATTCTATCTCCGCCGAAGAACATGTGCTCGGTA
This sequence comes from uncultured Ignavibacteriales bacterium, assembly GCA_913053915.1. Next base: position 830 of record CAJXGP010000167.1, read on the forward strand.
CGGCATAGCCCGATACCTTCCGCTCCAAATGCAATTGCATTAGCAGCTTGATCAGGCTGATCGGCATTTGTCCTGATCTTAAGTCGTCTGAACTTATCTGCCCATGTCATTAAATCTTTATAAGTTTGATAAATAGAAGAATTTTTTGGATCCATTGATTTATTTATGAGTACTTGGATAACCTCAGAGGGTTTTGTTTCTAAGTTTCCTAAAATCACTTCACCGGTTGTTCCGTCTAAAGAAATATAATCTCCTTCTTTTACGCTAACATTTTTGCCTTCAACTCCAATGGTTTTTTTGTGGTAGTTAATTTTCAAAGAGCCGCAACCGGCTACACAAACTTTACCCATCTGACGGGCAACAAGTGCCGCATGTGAAGTCATTCCACCTCTGGCTGTTAAAATACCTTCGGCAGCATTCATTCCTTTGATATCTTCGGGTGAAGTTTCAATTCTTACCAGTATTACTTTATCTCCCTTAGCAGCCATCTCATAAGCATCTTCGGCGCTAAGAGCAATTTTACCTGAGGCGGCGCCGGGACCGGCATTTAATCCTTTTGTAATTAATTTACCTTCTTCTATTGCTTTACGTTTTTGTTCGAGATCAAAAATCGGTCGAAGTAACTGATTTAACTGATTTGGTTCAATTCTATAGATTGCAGTTTCTTTTTCAATCAATTTTTGTTTAACCATATCGACAGCCATTTTAACAGCAGCAAAACCTGTTCGTTTCCCAACGCGGCATTGAAGCATCCAAAGATTACCTTGCTGTATGGTAAACTCAATATCCATCATATCTTTATAATGTGTTTCCAGGATATTTCTAATTTCTTCCAGTTGTTTGTAAGTCTTCGGATCGTCGGCTTTTAATTTAGCAATAGGCAAGGGAGTTCTAATACCGGCAACAACATCTTCGCCTTGAGCGTTGAATAAATATTCGCCGTAAAATTTATTTTCACCTGTAGCGGGGTCTCTGGTAAATGCAACGCCTGTACCGGAATCCTCACCCATGTTACCGAATACCATTGACTGAACATTTACAGCCGTACCCCAGAGGGAAGGAATATTATTTATTTTTCTATAAACTATTGCTCTGTCATTATTCCAAGAACCGAAAACCGCTCCAATTGCACCCCAAAGTTGTTTCATTGGGTCTTCGGGAAAGTCATGACCGGTTTTTTCTTTAATTGCCTTTTTAAATTCCCCAACTAGTTCCCTTAAATCATCCGCATCTAATTCAGTATCTAATTGAACGCCTTTAGCCCTTTTTTTCCTATCAAGAATTACTTCAAACGGATCCTCATCATGTCTATCGACCGGCTTTAAATCGAGCACAACATCACCATACATTTGAACGAATCTTCTATATGAATCATACGCAAAACGGGGGTTTGTAGTTTTTTCGATTAGAGCTTGGACAGTTTTATCGTTCAGGCCTAAATTTAAAATGGTATCCATCATTCCGGGCATTGATGCTCTTGCACCGCTTCTTACAGAAACTAAAAGCGGATTTTTAGAATCTCCGAATTTAGCACCCATAATCTTTTCAACTTTTGTCAATGCTGAAATAACTTGTTCTTTTAATTCTTTAGGATATTTCTTCTTATTATTATAATAATAAGTACATAATTCGGTTGTAATTGTAAATCCTGCAGGTACAGGAAGACCGATATTAACCATCTCTGCCAGGTTTGCACCTTTACCACCTAGTAAATTTTTCATTTCAGTTTTTCCTTCGGCTTTCTTTCCGCCGAAGAAGTACACATATTTTTTGGTTTTAGCCATTTGACTATTCCTCCATAGTTTATAATCGGGATTGTTATTATACTTTTTTTTATTCTATGCTTTTTAATAAAGCATATTTTTTTAGTTTCTATCTTCTCTCAGTTATTTCGGATAGAACTAATGTTTGTTAAAATAAAATTTTTAAATGATTCGATATCATCCATCCTTAATTCAATTTTTAAATAGAAGATATCAATATCGTCAAGCTCTTTTGAAAACTTACATAATTTTACCGCATCTTTCTGCGTGGTTATAACAGAATGTGAATTTGTTGAATAGAATTTTGCCCTAATTTTTTCAACATCTTTAAAAGAATAATTTTTATGATCCCTGAATATCAGCTTATTCTTTGTATCAATTTCAATCTGTTTAAGGGCATTTATAAAAGAATTAGGGTTAGCTATTCCGGATACGACCAAACTTTTTTGTCCTTTAAACTCAGTAAGTTTATAAGGAATATTTTTTTTAACATCAATAAATTCCATTGCTTCATAATATGATGTAAAAATAGTTTTACCTTCTAAGTAACGAGCATTTTTATTCAATATCTTTTTATGATTTGAAAATTTTCTATTGATAATTATAGCATCGGCTCTTTTAACAGAATTAAAAGGCTCACGCATAATACCTGTCGGCAGTAGATTTTGTACAAAAAAATTATTACGGCATAAAAAATTTTGTTCAAATATCAGCAAATTCAAATCTCTTTTTATCCATCTGTGTTGAAAAGCATCATCTAGCAGAATGGTGTCGATATTCAATTGTTTAATTAAATTTCTTGCTCCTTGTACCCTGTTTTCCGAAACTGCCGCCGCCACATTGTATTCACTGGCAGTGTGATAAATTTCATCGCCGCAAACATCAACAGAAACAAGCATATTTATTCCATCGGATACTAGATAATATCCTTTAGATTTCCTTCCATAACCGCGGCTTAAAACAGCAACTTTTTTCCCTTCGTTTTTCAACAATTTTGTTAAATACATTACAATCGGAGTCTTACCTGAGCCACCGACAGTAATATTTCCGACAGAAATTACGGTTGCCTTTACTTTTTTACTTTCAAAAATATTTTTATCGAAGAGCCGGTTTCTAATTGAAATTATAATTCCATAAAGCGGAACTAAAGGGAATAAAATTAATTTTAGAAAATTCATCCTGTTCATTCCTCAAAATTTTGAAGCAGACTCTTGAAGCTTATTCAGCTCTTCCTCACATTGTAAAATAACTTTTGAGGTATCTTCGTAACTCAAATCTTTTTTAATATAAATCGGATTGGAATATACAACATTAGCACGTGAAAAGAAGCGAGGAATTTCAAATCCATCCCAACTTTTCAAAATTTTCTTTTTCTTAAATCCAATACCGACCAACAGTAAAGGTAAACCACTCTTTTTAGCAGTTATAACAGCGCCTGCTTTCATTTTATGGATGGGACCTTTCGGACCGTCGGTTGTAATAGCTATTGAGCATTTATTTTTTGCATAATCTATCATTATTCCTAAAGCCACATCGCCACCTTCAGTACTTGAACCGCGTACCACAGAATATCTCCAATTTTTCAAAATTTTTGTCAATAAATTTCCATCTTTACTTTTACTTGTTAATGCAATAAAATTCTTATTGCGGTTGAGATACCAAGGGAGCAGCATGATTCCGTGCCAGAAAGCCAATACAAAATTTTCATTTGTCGACTTTAGTTTATCATAGCCCTCTTTATTTATATAATTAATTTTTAAAGTCTTACAAAGAATATTGACGGAAATAAAAAGGAAATAGTTCCCAAAAAATCTTAATGTTTCCTGTTTTAACTTTTTAAGCTTCATTTTAAACAATCGTAAATTATTTTTGCGGCTTTTTCAGAGGCTCCTTTTGAACCTAGTTTCTCTTTTAAGGGATTCAGATCATTTTTAATTGAAAAATAAATCTGTCTGTCTGAAAGAATATTTTTACATTCATTATATATAGTTTCGGATGAGACACTGTTTTGAATTAGTTCCGGTACAACCTTTTTACCTAAAACAATATTAACCAATCCGATGTAGTCAAGTTTAATTATATTTTTCCCGATTAAGTAAGTTAGATAATTAGTTTTGTAAACAATTACCATCGGTAAATTAAATAATCCCGCTTCAAGAGTTGATGTTCCGGATTTTATAATCCCTAATTTTGAATGTTTCAATAAATCGTATGTATATTCCTTAATAATTTTATAATTATTTGTAGTACTTAATCTGCCGAAAACACTCTTGTCAATATTTGAAGCGCATGCAACTACAATTTGCAAATCAAATTCGTCCGCAACTTTTGTTGCAGCTTTTATAGTTTCGGGAAAGATTTTTTTCACTTCATTTTGTCTGCTGCCGGGCAATATTAATAAAATATCTTTTATTTTGTTTAAATTAAATTTTCGATTTAATTCAACTCTATCTAAGGAATTAAATTCATCGATTCTCTCTAACAATGGATGACCAACTATAAAGCTGTTCCTCAAATGGAAACACCACCAACATTTTATCCACTATTCTTTTAATTTTGTTTAATCTGCCCGCACCCCAAGCCCAAATTTGCGGTGAAATATAATAGATGATTTTTACATTCATCTTTTTAAGTTTTTTAGCCAAACTTAGGTTAAAGCCGGGATAATCAATTAGAACAGCCACTTTGATATTTTTTTCAATAATGACTGAAATTAAATCTTTTTGTACTTTCTTAATAAAAGGTATATGCCGAAGAACTTCTACAAAGCCGAGAAAAGCCATTTTATTAATATGATAGATAATATTCATTCCGGCTAAACTCATTTTATTACCGCCAATTCCGTAGATAGATAAAGTATCATCAATATTTTTCAATTCATTGATTAAAGCAGCGCCGTGCAAATCGCCGGATTCTTCACCCGCTATGATAAGCAAATTAGTCATAGAAAATATTATATCCTTCTAATGAGCCAAATTAATAAAATGGTTATTATAACTAAACTGAAAGCTTGCAGAGTTCGTTTTTCCGATTTAAGTCCTTCTTTCAAATCGAAAGGCGGTTG
>CAJXGP010000168.1 GCA_913053915.1 uncultured Ignavibacteriales bacterium
CCGAAAAACAATTGTGGGGAATAAATTTTGAACGGAATATCCGGAGAAAACGGGAACAAGATTTATGGCAAGGCTGGTCACGTAATTCAAATATAGAACAGGTATCGCGTGCAGGTGAACTATTGGGAATTGAAGGAATCAATAGCGTAACATTAATTGAATTTAAACCTTACGGTACCGTCGGAATTCAAAAACAGACTGAGGAAAAAAATAAAGAAATAACTCATATCGGCGGAGATTTGAATTATTTGATTACTCCTACAATGAAGTTAAATTTTACTGTAAACACAGATTTTGCCCAAGTAGAATCGGATAAAATGCAAGTTAATTTAACTCGCTTTTCACTTTTTTATCCTGAAAAAAGAGAATTTTTTTTAGAAGGAAAAAATTATTTCAATTTCGGACTTGGTGATATCCGGGCATTTTACACAAGGCGGATTGGTTTATCATCGGAAGGTTCTGTAATTCCAATTATTGCAGGTGTACGTTTGCTCGGTAAAACGGGTAATACAACCTTAGGCGGAATGAGTGTACAAACAGCAGAAAAAGGTTCCGTACCTTCAACTAACTACTCGGTCTTGCGATGGAAAGAAGATATCTTAAAACAATCGAGTATTGGAGTTATCGGAGTAGGCAAATTTGAACCGCATCGTCAAAACTTGGTTTACGGCTCGGATTTCCTTTATTCCACTTCAAGCTTTTTAGGTAATAAAAATTTTTCTTTCGGAGGAGCAATTGCACAAAGTTATACTTCCGATAGGGAAAATAAAACCGGATCGGCACAACATTTATTTATAAAATATCCAAACGACCTGGTAGAATTTTCTGCAAGCTGGGACCGTTCCGGTATTAATTTTAATCCGGAAACAGGTTTTTTACAAAGGAAAAATTACCAAATGTTTAATGCTTATTTCCGGGTAAATCCACGTCCCAAATTTATACCCTGGATACAAGAAGTAAATTTCAAGCCAATCGATTTCAATTATTATATAAATGATAAAACGAAAAAATTACAATCACTTTGGACGGAATTCCGACCGCTAGGTTTTACTACGAAAAGTGGTGAATATTTTGAATCGAATATACAGCGTAAAGCTGAAAATTTAACTGAAGATTTTAATATTCACGAGGGAATTACAATCCCAAAAGGAGAATATTGGTTTACAGATTATGAATTACAATTTGCTACTTTTAAAGGACGCCCTGCATCAATTTTCCTGTTTGTAAACTGGGGTGGATTTTATAACGGAAAAAGAACAGTTTGGTTTGAACGGGCTACTTGGCATGTAAATAAAAATATTAGCCTCAGCTCGGATTTTACTCAAACTATAATTAAATTACCTGAAGGGAACTTCGTTGTAAATGAATTTGGCGGAAGATTTCAATTAGCAATAAATCCGAATCTTTTTAGTTCGGTTTTTAGCCAATGGAATAATGAGGATAAAGAAATATTAATTAATTTCCGGGTTAATTGGATTCCTACACCCGGCACAAATTTTTATTTTGTAATTAACCAATCTTTCGATACTCAAAGTGCCGGCTGGCGATCGACCGATACAACATTACTTACTAAATTAGTTTGGCGTTTTGTAATGTAAAATTTTGATGATTTCTCCTTTCTTTTGATTATTACTCCGGCAATAAAAAGGGTTACCTTTAGTCTATCTGTAATTTGGTTTTCGGATTTTGATTTTTTAATGAACTCACTCTAATCTCTCTTAAAAAGAGAGAAGAATTTGGTAAAATCCGAAAACCAAATAGGAATTATATTATAACTTCTCCACAAATTTGATGCACAGTAAATAATTGCCGGGTTAATGATAATGAAGTAAGAACAATTAGTTTGTAAATGGATATGACAAAATATTTCATTTTAAATTTTTATAATTAAATTTACTTATCGGAACTGTTGACTCGAAAGCAAACTAAAAAATGTAAAAAATTTCATATTGATAATGAAACTTTACTTAAAGAAAGATATTCCGGCAATATTTTACGTTGGATTTTATTTTGCAGAATCTTGAGAAGTGTTTTGCCTTGAATTTAACCCAACAACGCAAGATGGTTATTCTGAAGAATGCGAAAGGACAATAAAGACAGTCTCTTTATGACCGCCATTACTATTTCATCTATATTAAAAGCTACAAATTTTTTAACGGAATCATTATTTTTCATAAAAATAATTACGATTGAGAATAAAAGAAAAATAAACGGATTTGGTACAAGAGTTGTCAAAGCGAAAAATATCACAAAATGAGAACTTTTTTTTTAATATTTTTCTCAATTATGTAAAATAGGGATAATTTTATTGAGTATCCTTTTTTTTATAATTTTATTATAGTTTTACAATTTTTAACATTAGGAATTATTTAATTATGAATAAAAAAGTGCAATTTGAAAAATTTTTTTATTTAACCAGCATCATTACCGATTATTTTCCCAAATCAGGCGCTAGATTTTTAGATGTATTCTTTGGTAATTTGCTAGGTAACAAAATTGTTTCAAGTATGATTTACCGGAATATCAACAAGAAATTAAATAAAAATAAAATAATCAAAAAAATATTATTTGTTTCAGATTTAAATATTGGTGATGCAATTATTTCTAGTAGTTCAGTATCCTCCATCAAAAGGATACTGCCGGATTCTGAAATTGATTTTGTGGTAAAGAATTCCACAGAATGTATCATAAAAGGGAATCCGGACATATCAAATTTATATCCAATTTTAAATGGAGCTCCTTATCCCAACGAAAATGATTTGGCTGCTCTAAGCAAGATCATCAACAGGAAGGATTATGATCTGATTATCAATTTTAGTCCGTTGATACCTGACAATCTCTTTGATAAAAAGAAATTAATTAATTATTCGTTATTGGCATCGGAATTATTAAAAAATGAGCATACAAGAGATTCGGTAAGTAATATTTGTTATCTTGCAAATAGTTTTATTGAGAAAATTCTGTCTAATTATTTAACGGAAGATACAAATATTAAATTCAAAGGTTCAAAAATATATCTTTCAAAAAATGCTACGGAGGAAGCGAAAAATTTTTTATTGAGCAATAAAATTCCGTTAGGATATCCGATAATAATGTATAACCCGGATGCGTCGGCCCGTTACACAAGAATCCCTTTTGATATTCAGATTAGTCTGCTGAAAAAACTTTCAACATTTCCTGCTACAATTTTATTGGGCGCAGGACATGTTGAGAAAGCTATTGAATACAGACTGTTGGATGCTTTATCGTCTGATTCTAATCAAGATATTGTAATTATTCCATCTTCTGTGCCTTTAGATGTTTATGCCGCTCTAATCGATTTATCCGGCATATTTATTACCGGCGATACGGGTCCGTTACATTTAGCGGCAGCTAGAAAATATTCGCTGGAGACGGGTGAAAGCCTTAGAAATAAAACAGCGGTTTTTTCAATTTTTGGCGGTACTCCACCCCATGTTTATGGTTATGATTCTATCAAACATGATTTTTTTGCAGCTAATCAAGATGCACCTTCAAGAGTTTTCATTGCGAATACACCTTGCCGCAATATTACATGTATTAATAAAATGGCAAAAACCTGCAAAGAGGTAAAATGTTTTCATTCGCTTAATTTAAACGAAATTATATCCGGAGTAACAGATTATCTTAATTCAGCTAAAAACCTTAAGGAATTTGATACGATGCATATTTATAAAAAACATAATTTACCTTTAACCGCAAAGTCTGTGTAATGAATACTTTATTATTTTTATTGTTTACATACGTAATGGGCTTTGTTGCTGCTATTCCCGTGGGAGCCACACAAATAGAAATTGCCAAACGTTCTTTAAATAACCAAAGACATGCAGCATTTATGGTTGTTGCCGGTTCTGTTTTTTCCGATTTAATGTACGGTGTTATTGCCCTTTTTGGAATAACTCCATTCTTAAAAAATAAAATTGTGATTGCTTATTTTGGATTGACGGCAGCATTAATATTGTGGATATTGGCTTATTTTACATTTCGAGACGGTAGGAAGTCTAACATGCTGGATTTGAATAGTAAAATATTGAAAAATAAAAAATTATCCTTCGTTACAGGATTTTCTCTAGCCGTAACTAATCCGATGATGATTTTGTGGTGGTTGATCGGAACTAGAATTGTAAAAGATTTTGGTCTTGTTACTGATTTTAATACCAACAACTCAATTTTATTTCTAATTTTTGGGGGGTTGGGAATTGCTTCATATCTTTCTACCCTGACTAATATTTTACATTGGGCAAAGAAATTCATTACTAATGCTATGACCAAAAAGGTAAATTTCGCTTTAGGAATAGTCTTGGTTTTATTATCATTTTATTTTCTAATATATGCTTTGCGCATACTTTTTCATTTTTAACTTCAGTTTGACACTTGTTAGGTCATCAGGGTCAAAAAACGTTGATTTTGGCTCATAATTGCAACATTTAATTTAGCCCGCAGGAGAACGTAGTATAACTATGCCCTTGACAAAGGCATCTAATTATATTAGTGAAAATAACAGTCCGCCGACTGCGGCACACGTATCGGACAACTTGCTGTCATATCGAAGGAGTGTTTTTTACGACTGAGATATCCCTTCAAAACTCAGCATGATCAAAGGGGTAAATCGTTAACAGGTTAGCAAGTTAGAAAATTAAAAATTAAAAGGTGAAAAGGGACAAAGGTAAAGAGGAACAAATTATTCGCAGAACTTTGTGAGGAAAGTTTGTTTTACAAAAACAATTTACTGTTGAAATATTTTGGCTCTTAATTGCCGGAGTAATTGTAATTAAATTCATCCAATAAATTCAGTGGAAAAACGGTTACTTTTTCCGATAACCTATATTTTTCTTTGCCCGGATAGAAAATCCACAGTTGTTCAAGCTCAAGGTCGTTAATTGCAGCATGAATTGATTTTGTCAAACGCGGTGCGTCGGCAAACTTAAATTCTATAGCCCAATTCCTGCCGTATTTTTGCCAGAATAAATCTACTTCAGCGCCATTATGCGTACGCCAGAAATAAACCTTTTCGGGGGGAATTCCCAAGCGGCAAATAACATTTTCCATGGCAAAACTTTCCCAAGATGCTCCAAGCTTCGGATTAGTTGCCAACTGTTCGTACGTTTCAATAGTTTGTAAAGCGTGAAAAATTCCCGAATCCCTAATATATAATTTAGGACGTTTGACAAGCCTTTTTTTAACGTTCGGATGCCAAGGCTGCAGTAATCTTATTGTAAATGTATTTTCGAGAATCTCGATATATTTTCGAACCGTAAAATCGGAAATGCCGAACGATTTACCTATTTCCGAAAAATTAACAATAGAGCCGTTATAATGTCCGTCCATTATCCAAAATCTTCTCAACGTATTTGCGGGAATTGAAATTCCAAGCTGCGGAATATCGCGTTCAAGAAAAGTAGTTATATAATGTTCTCTCCAGATAAAACTCTTTTCATCGTTTTCTGCCAGAAATGACGGCGGCAATCCTCCTCGAAGCCAAAGACTTTTCCAATTTTCTTTTCCTACCTCTCTAAGAATAAATCCGCTTAAATAATGATAAGCAATTCTTCCGGCCAAAGTTTCGCTGCTTTGTTTTATTAAATCTCTTGAAGCGCTTCCGAGAATTAAATATTTTTGATTCCGGTTGTTAT
>CAJXGP010000169.1 GCA_913053915.1 uncultured Ignavibacteriales bacterium
AAAACATCACCGCCTCTATTTATGTATGACAAACATAATGTATGTCATGCATAATATCAAATTTATAATTAATAACATGTATTTTTAGTTTATTCTCCAAACAGTAAAATAGTCTTTTGCCTTCGATTTATTATCTAAAAACAAACGTTTTGAAAATTAAACAAGAGTATTATCTACTTGGGAAACCTGCTTGCCAACTTGTCAAGTATAACCGACATGAATTTATTATTCATTGATATCAGTTCCCTCTGTTGTAATATTTCTTCTCCGGTTTGAACATATTTATCTTTTATCAGTTCAATTTTTCCTTTTCTTACCATTGCGTGCAAAGAATTTCCGGTTACCTCAAGATGAAATTGCAGAGCTAAAACTTTTTCATTATACACAAATGCCTGATTTGCGCATGCTTCACTTTCGGCGAGGTGAATCGCACCATTCGGAAGATCAAATGTATCACCGTGCCATTGTAACGTTCTCAATTGATCCGGTAAACCGGAAAAGAGAAAGTTTTGTTTTCCCTGAGCCGTAGGATGAATATCCAACCATCCGATCTCTTTGCACTTATTCGGATACACATCGGCGCTTAATGAAGAAGCAATTAATTGCGAGCCGAGACAAATTCCAAGTACTATCTTTCCGCTTCCGATTGATTTTTTAATAAATTCTTTTTCCTCCTTAAGCCATGAGAATTTTCCTTCTTCATAAACACCCATTGGTCCGCCCATAATTATCAACCAGTCGAATTCGGATATATCAGGTAATTTATATTTTTCAAAAAAGTTTGTCTTTTTAAAATTATAATTATGTTTTGCAACCCATGTTTCAATGTAACCAGGTGTTTCAAATGGTACATGAAGAAAAAATTGTATATTCATTAATCAACTCCTTTAAATAAATTTGTTTTGTTATGTAATAATTATATTTTTTTCAGACCAATACCTAAATTAAGCAAGTGTTAATGTAAGCTTAATAAAACCCTTGTAAGATTGCCACGTTTCGCTTGCGCTTCTCATAATAACAATCAAGAATCGCTCGATTTAGATAATAGTTAAAATGTATCTTTATCTGAAATATAAGTATCAAATTAAAATTAATCCGGTTCCGAAAGAAATTTTTCAGTCACTTCGTTCTTTCAAAAGGAATGACCTTTTTTCCCCCATTCGTTTCTACGAAGATGATTAATCTCCGGTTTAGAAGGAAATTTCGAACTCTCTCCTTCCTACCATTCTAAAAAACAAAATAACTTCTTGTTATGTATCTTATTGAATATGTTTCCCTTGAATAGGTATTTTTATTACTATTCACTATACATAACACGACAAGCTGCAAATTAAAAAATATTATTGCCGCGCATTTGCGGCTAATCCTTTTACAAAAAAAATTTAACTTATAATACTATGGTATCTATCTCTAAAGTGAAGTTTTTAAAAAATAGCATTCAAATAAGAACTTGAAGGGTGAACTTTTTGGATACACCTTGTTTATACAATTGCTTTTTTAATAATGGCTGTTATTTAAAAATAGGATTGTTTGATGTATTCCGATTTTTCCTTGCTTCTGATTAAAGTATTATATTTATGATTATAATTTTGAAATTTTTGAGAAGGAAGAATTAAATAAATGCACGAACCTGAAGTAACTTTGGAATTAGCTATAACGCATGGATTAACGGAAGAAGAGTATGAAAGGATTATTAAAATATTAGGGAGAGTGCCTACTTTCACTGAGCTGGGAATTTTCAGTGTGATGTGGAGTGAACATTGTAGTTATAAGAATTCAATAGCATTATTGAAAACACTGCCGCGAGATGGAAGCAGGCTTTTGGTAAGTGCGGGAGAAGAAAATGCAGGGTTAGTTGATATTGGAGATGATTTAGTGATAGCTTTTAAGATTGAAAGTCATAATCATCCTTCCGCTGTTGAACCATATCAAGGTGCTGCCACAGGAGTAGGAGGAATAATGAGGGATATTTTTACGATGGGCGCTCGTCCAATTGCTTCACTTAATTCGTTGAGATTCGGCTCTCTTAATGACGCCAAAACACGTTATTTATTTGATGGTGTAGTCAGGGGAATCGGCGATTACGGAAATAGTTTTGGGGTTCCTACTGTTGCCGGTGAGGTTTATTTTGATGAATCATACCAAGGTAATCCCCTCGTTAATGCAATGGCTGTTGGAATAGTGAATAAGAATCATATTGCAAATTCCGTTTCGAAAGAGAAGATGATTTATATTTAAGTGATATTTCTCCTTTAGGAGTTCCTTTTAACAGTTTAAGAGGAAACACCAATGAGATTATTAAAAATGAAAAGAATAATTATAGCAATTGGTATTTTTATTATGATTGTGGGCTCATCAACAGGACGAGACGGAATTCATGGTGCTACTTTCGCTTCCGAAGAAATTTCTGAAAAATCAGAATTGAAGAGACCATCTGTGCAGGTGGGTGATCCCTTTACTGAAAAACTACTTCTTGAAGCTACTCTTGAAATAATAAAAAAGGGTTGGCTGATAGGGATACAAGATATGGGTGCGGCCGGTATTTCATGCTCAATTTCGGAAATGAGTGCAAAAGGCAATTCAGGCATGTTGATAAATTTGGATAAGGTACCTTTACGCGAAACGAATATGTCTGCTTATGAGATAATGCTTTCCGAAAGTCAAGAAAGAATGCTTTGTACTGTTAAAAAAGGTTATGAGAAAAAAGTTAAGGAAATATTTGAGAAATGGGACCTTGTTTGTGAAATAATAGGTGAAGTAACAGATGATGAGAAACTGGTTGTGCTTCGAAATGGAAAAATAAAAGCTGAAATACCTCCGTTTGAGCTGGTATTAGGCGGCGGCGCACCGGTTTATATCAGGGAATCGAAAGAACCGGTATATTTAAAAACGGCAAGAGCATTTGATATCTCATCTCTTGAAGATCCGGTTGATATGAAAAAAACATTTTTAAAAGTTTTCTCATCACCCAACATTGTCTCTAAAAAATGGGTCTATGAACAATACGATTCAATGGTTCGTACAAGTACAATAGTTGGACCCGGATGCGACTCGGCAGTGATTTATATTAAAGATACAAATAAAGCCCTTGCCGTGAAGACTGATTGTAATTCAAGATATATATATTTGAACCCGAAAGAAGGTACGAAAATAGCTGTTGCCGAATCCGCCAGAAATATAGTTTGTTCGGGCGGTGTTCCATTAGCCATAACCAACTGTTTGAATTTCGGCAATCCGTATAAACCTGAAAAGTACTGGCAATTCAAAGAGTCAATTGCGGGGATGAGCGAAGCTTGTAAGTTTTTTAATACACCGGTTACAGGTGGTAATGTTAGCTTTTATAATGAATCACCTAATACGGCGGTATATCCTACTCCCACGATAGGAATGGTTGGCCTTGTAGAGAACTTGGAAAATGTAACTACTTCTTATTTTAAGTCGGACGGCGATTTAATTTATGTATTAGGTGAAGACTTTGAGGAAATCGGCGGAAGCGAGTATTTGAAAATTATTCATAATAAAGTTGTTGGGGATGCACCTAGAATAAGTTTGAGTGTTGAAAAGAAACTACAAGACGCGTTGCTTACAGCAATTAGAGAAAAGTTTGTTAAATCTGCGCACGATATTTCCGAGGGTGGGATTATATGTGCTTTGGCAGAATGTTGTATAATTAACGAAAATAAAAAGATAGGCGTCAATGTAAAAATTCCTGTTAAAAGCAGAAAGGATTTTTCATATTTCTCAGAAAGTCAGTCAAGAATTATTGTATCCGTAGCCGGAAATGATAGAAAAAGGTTCGAAGGATTATTGAACGAATTTCAACAACCGTTTAATTTAATTGGAAAAACAGGTGGCAGTCGTGTAGTATTTAATGATGTTGTCGAATTTGACGTCGAGGATTTAGCTGATATATACTATAATACAATATCCAGAATTATGAATGTTTAATGTTAAGATTACAGATATTATAAAAAACTTTAAATTATTTGCCTTATTTCGCAAGTATCGAAATTACTTACATTATAAATCCTCATATCATAAAGCTAGAGTCTTTATTAAGCATTATGGGGGAGGGTTGATTAACCGCATTGATGAGCATCATGTTTTTTTGCTTGCCGGCGGCTTAGCCTTTTCTATTTTTATTTGCATAATCCCTTTTATGCTGATTATGTTTTATATATTGGGGAATATACTCGATTCTACCAATATGCAATTGCAAGTAAATGCTTTTATTGAAACTATCATACCTTATTCAAAATATGCGGAGTTTGTGAGAAACATAATCTTTACAAGAATAAATGAAGTTATTGAGTATAAAAACATTGCCGGAATCATAGGTGCATTTGGATTGTTTTTTGCAGCAAGCGGCTTATTCAGCAGCATGCGGACAATATTAAACAGGGTATTTGATATAGAAACGAATGTCCATTTTTTAATCGGTAAATTAAAAGATTTTGCTCTTGTGTTGATGGTTATTCTGATTTTCTTTGTCGCTACTGTTTTAACTCCCGTTATTGATTTTTTCAGACAAGCCGCTCAGAATTTCGAAAGTTTAAATTTTTTGAATCTGAGCATTTTCGGACATCTATTATTTTCTCTTGTCTCATTAATAATAATTTTTATTGTCTTTGCAATTCTTTATGTCACGGTTCCTATAAGAAAATTAGGGAAGCATGCAACTTTGATTAGCGCTTTGTGGGCTTCAATTTTGTGGGAAGGCGCTAAACAAATATTCGGTTATTATCTTCACCATTTTACAACCTTCGGTAGAATTTACGGCACGTATGCTCTGGTTATTGTAGTAGCATTTTGGATATATTATTCGTCTATCGTTTTTATAATAGGCGCTGAAATTGGAAGATTGTATACAGAAAGAAAAAATTTAGAGGAAGATAATATTTGATAATATTCCTATTTCCGCCAATTACAATACCCATTTATATATAGGAATTCAAGTAAAGAATATTTTTTGTATCAATTTGTTTTAGAATAGTTTTATGTAGAATTTTATTACTATATAAGTTTTTATATTTTCAATAAAACAAATAATAATGATTTTAATAATTTATTTAATGAGTGTTTCCTATGGATATAAATACAATAAGAGAATATTTTCCTTATTTGAAAAAGGGTAAAATTTATTTTAACCACGCTGCTACTGCGCCGATGTCGGTTCCGTTAATAAGAGAGTTAAATAAAGTTTTAACCGGAAAAAGTGAAAGTAATATTGACAATTACCCGGAATTTTTAACGGTAGTTGACGACACAAAATCAAAATTGGCATTGCTTATTAATACACAACCGGATAGAATTGGATTCTTAGACAATACGTCCAACGGGATTAATATTCTTGCACAAGGTATTCCGTGGCGAAAAGGTGATAGGATACTTCTCAATAATGTTGAATTTCCGGCAAATGTTTATCCTTTTCTTAACCTTAAAAACAAAGGCGTTGCCGTTGATTTTGTTAAATCGCGGAACGGAATTATTAACCTCACGGACATTATTTCCGCAGTAACTGAGAAAACAAAGTTAATATCTATTAGCCTTGTTCAGTTTTTATCCGGTTTTAGAACTGATATTATTAAGCTTGGGAATTTTTGCAAAGAGCACGGCATTATTTT
>CAJXGP010000170.1 GCA_913053915.1 uncultured Ignavibacteriales bacterium
TTTTCGTGTCGTTTTATTTTTTTCAAGCAATTCAGGAAAAACCGGCTTGATTAATAGCTTTCAGGTTATCTTTAACATATTCGAGCAGAAGCCTGTTGAACGTTTGCTCCCTTTTGCAAAAGCAAATAACATTAGTATGATTGTTCGAGTTCCTTTTGATGAAGGTGCACTTACAGGCAACGTTGATCCGTTGACGGAATTTCCGGTAGGAGATTTTCGCAATGATTATTTCCGCGGGAAACGCAAACTCGAAGTAAAATTGAAAGTCGATAAAATATGGAAAGATGTAAAAAATGAAACGGAATCTTTAGCTGAAGCAGCGCTTCGCTTTATTATTAGTCATGATGAGGTTACTTCCGTTATTCCCGGAATGCGAAAAGAAAAAAATCTGTCGGCAAATATTAAGAATGTTAATAAAGGTCCTTTATCTCCGAAGTTAATAGAAGGATTAAAAGCTCACCGGTGGAAAAAGAATTTTTATGAATGATACACTTCCAAAAAGATTATTTCTAATTTTTAAAGTGAACGATTATATTATTTTTTTGCATTAAAATATTGAAAGAATGAATTGAATAAAACAATCACTGTATTTGGAAGCTCGCTCCCGAAAGAAAATGAGAGAGAATATCAAATTGCCCTTAAACTGGGAAGTAAGCTGGCGCAAAAAGGTTTTAATGTTTGCAGCGGCGGATACCAAGGAATAATGGATGCCGTATCGAAAGGAGCTTCTCAAAACGGAGCTGAAGCAATAGGAATTACAGTTGATTTATGGGGTTCAACGCCAAGTAAATATTTGACAAAACAAATTGAATGTAATTATTTATCTCAAAGAATTTCAAAATTGGTCGAGCTTGGCGATGCCTATGTCGTTCTGCAAGGCGGTACCGGGACACTCCTTGAATTAGCGGTTGTTTGGGAACTAATAAATAAATCCCTTTCTAAGAAGAAACCCATTGCTTGTCATTCAAAGATGTGGAAAAGTATTGTGAAGATAATGGATGAACAAATTTCAAAAGAAGGAAGAAAATCCGGTTTAATAAAATGCTTTAATTCGGTGGATGAAATTATCGATTATCTATTTATCGAATTAAACAATCGGCATAATTAATTAAAATCCGGTTATCTACTTGAAACAAGTTGATGTGCATGCATAATTACATCCGGTAATAACAAACTTTGGAATTTTACTTTGACTGTTTATTAAAATTAACTGAAATTCTTCATTCTGTAATTTCTGAATACTGCTTAGTTTGATTTAAAATAGATCACCGGGCAAAATTCAGGACTGCATCAAAAACCATATCAACGTTTATTTCTTTAATGCATTTAAACTTTACATCATTTCTGAAACAGATTAAAGGGCGTGGTGAGTATATGAAACACGGAGAGCAGTCTAAATTTAAAGTTATAATTTTATAAGCCGTATGCCAGGGATGGATGTAATTTGGGTTGGTAGGACCTATTATCGCAACTACGTTTAATTTCAGTGCAGATGCAACATGCATCAAACTTGAATCATTCGAAATGAAAACAGTGCATCTTTTCATAACGGCAGCGCTCTGAGCTAAATTACCGGATTCAACTAAAAATGAATTTGCCGAATTAGTTTTTGAAATTATATTTTTCTTTAATTCCCTCTCTTCCGGACCTCCAAAGATTAGCATTTTAGCATTAAGCACTTCAATTAATCTTTTGCTTAACGCAGCAAACTTTTCAGGCTCCCATCTTCTGTTTATGTGGTTTTTTAACGTAGCGGAGCCCGGATGAAATCCTATTACTAAATCGGAGCCGGTAATATTGTTAACGGAGAAAAATTCATGAGCAAACTTTTCATCGTCTTTTGTCAATTGAAATTCGAGATCCGGCTCTTCAACGAAATTTATATTTAATAATTTTTCGCATAGTTTTATATTTTCCTGCACGTTGTGTAAAGAATCATTTTCGGTAATTGAAACATTATTCAGCCATCCGAGATTTTTAAAATTCTGCCTAAGATAATTTATTCCCGCACGTTTTTTAGCACCAATCAAAAAATTAATGATATTATATTCTTTTCTGTTGGAAGGGTAAACATTGATGGAAGCATCATATTTTTTCCTCAGACCCAAAACAAATTTAAGCGAAGGAATTAATCCCCTTGAAATAAAATCGAAATAAATAACTTTATCAAAATTCCGGTTTCTTTCATAAATATCCTTTACTCCTTTGAACATAACTAAAGTATCGACTGTTATTTCGGGAAATTTATTTTTAATAAGCCTTAAAGCCGGTATAAACATTAATGCATCTCCAATACCCGAAAGAGCAATAATCAGTAATCTCATTGTTATTCTTTTACCTATATGTATGAATTTATTTTGAGCCGGAACAACGGAAGTATTTTATAAAACTTAACGCATTGAACGTTCAAATTGCTTGAGCTATATTTACCGTTTAATTAATAATGCATTATATTTTAAATGATTAAATCTTAAATATAAACTTATATCATTTAATTTAAAAGAAGGATTTTTTTAATGATATCTTTTGATATAATAGTGAACAAATTATTTCTTCCGGTAATCAAAAGAAGAGGCCTAGCATATAAAAATGAAGACAGAGTATATAATTTAGAAATAAAAGGCTATAAAGTTTTTGCCAATGTACAGGGTAAAGAGAAATATTATGTTAATATTAATTTTGAGGCAGATAATATTAATAATATAGAGCTTTATTGTTCATGCCCTTATTT
Organism: uncultured Ignavibacteriales bacterium; assembly: GCA_913053915.1. The sequence continues at coordinate 2,732 of CAJXGP010000170.1, forward strand.
TGAGACGGCGAATTGTAAACATTTATCCGCCGTCTTTTATAAACTGAGAGACAAAGATTTTTTTAATAAACTGAATTCACAATTTTCAAACGACACTCAACTTTCTTCATCTCTAAAAGAAAACGACTGGGAAAATCTGTTTATAAACAGAAATGAAAACTTAAAAACCGGAAGTTCTCTAAATGAAGAGTATAAAAGGAAAATTATTGAAGCCGTTAAAAGGAAAAAAGAAGATGCAAGATTTACCCTATTTAAGAATAAAGCAAAAAGATTACTTTCAGAAGAGAAATTTAAAAAATCAAATCGAAATTATACTATCGTTTACGGAATTAAGATATTGAGTTATAAGACCGTATTATATGCAATGAAACAGTTTATTAATAAATACGATTATGTATCAAAAACTACACGCTTAAACTCATTGAATCCGGATGATTTTATCGGCTTGGAAACGAAAGAAAAATTAATCTTGAACAAATTTCAAAAAAATTACGGCGAACTTTCATTTCCTATAACCGACTCGTTTTTACTTAAGAGAAGTTATGAATATTTTATTGAAAGAGACATCAATTCCGAATATTTGCTTTTTCTATCTGACAAAATTGTCTATTCCTACGATGATTACGACCTTACAGACAACTTGGTAAATATTCATAAACAGGCAGGCTATTGCAAACTTCTTTTCGAAGAAACAAAAGATTTTTATACGCTGAGTTTAAAATTTTATATTGATGACAAACCGATAACTATTGATGATGGAATAATACCTGTCTTGGATAATCCTTTATGGATAAAAATTAATGACGACATTTTCCACGTCAATAATCTCATGTATTCACAATTGGAATTTTTCATCGATAATGACGGACGGTTCGATATCCCGAAAGATTATCTTTTTTACTTTGAACAAAGTATACTTCCGAATATAGTAAAAGAGATTCCGCTCGAATCTTCCATATTTAATATTGAAAAGGTTGAAGCTTCCGTTAAAAATATTTTATATCTCGAGGAAAAAGAAAATATACTATTACTGAAATTAAAATTTAAATATGACGACTTTGAATTGTCATACAATGATAACGAAGATTTCTCTATTGTAGTTAAAGATAAATCCATCATTCGTATTATAAGAGATACTCAAAAAGAAAATGAAGTTTATAAAAAAATAAAAGCTACTCACGTTAAAGAAATTCAACAAGGCATATTTACTCCGCGAAATGATCCGGTGAATTATTTATTAAAGCATTTTACTTTCTTTAAAGAAAATGATATTGAAGTATTAGGTGAAAATAATTTAAGCAAGTATAAAATAAATATGTCAACTCCTTCACTGAAATTTAAAATTGTATCGGGCATTGATTGGTTTGATGTTCAAACGGATATTTTATTTGACGGCGTTTCAGTTCCATTAGAAGAATTATTTAAATCCATAAAAGGAAAGAATAATTATATCAGGCTTAACGATGGTTCAATGGGAATTTTACCGGAAAATTGGATTAAAAAATTTCAGCGATCTTTGATATTTGGAAATGTAAAAAATAACTCGGTAAGGTTCTCGAAAATACAAGCAAATTCAGTGAATCTTCTTCTTAAAGATGCTGAAGACTATGAAACGGATAATGAATTTAAAAAATACATTGAAAAATTAAACGACTTTGAAAAAATTAAACCTCAACAACCGGTTAAAGATTTTAACGGGAAATTGCGCCATTATCAAAAGTTCGGATTGGATTGGTTTTATTTTCTTCAGGAATTTAAGTTTGGCGGTATTCTTGCCGATGATATGGGCTTGGGTAAAACTATACAAGTTTTAGCTTTGCTCGCGAAGGAAAAGAATAAACAAAATATCACAAGTCTTGTAGTTGCACCTACATCTGTGGTGTTTAATTGGATTAATGAAGCCGCTAAATTTACTCCTTCACTGAAAATTTTATGTCATACCGGTAACCGAAGGATTAAAGATAACCCTACTTATTTTAAAGATTTTGATTTGATTTTAACAAGCTATGCAATTTTAAGAAGAGATCAAAACCTGTTTTATGGTTTTTCGTTCAACTACATAATACTCGATGAATCACAAAATATAAAAAATCCTTCTTCTTTAATCGGCAAGATTGTAAAAAATTTAAATGCAAATTACCGGCTCTGTTTAACAGGCACACCTTTAGAAAACAGCTTAACCGAGTTGTGGTCACAGATGACGTTTTTAAATCCCGGAATGTTCGGCTCTTTGAATAGATTCAATGAAGCTTATGTTAAACCTATCTCAAAGAATGATGAAACTGTTGTGGAAGATCTGAGGAAAACGGTTTACCCTTTCATATTAAGAAGAACAAAAGATGTAGTTGCAAAGGAGCTTCCGCCCAAAACCGAAATTGTTCACTTTTGCAGGATGCAACCCGATCAGGAGAAAATTTACAATATTTGGAAAGATTCAATCAGAAATGAAATTTTAAATGAAATAAATAAAACAGGAATAAATAAACCCAGAAAAATAAATTCAGTTGCAACTAAAAACCATCGTTAGTTAAACGTTACTTCTTTTAGCTGGCTTGTATCAACCTTAGCTAAAACCCCATCATTAAATATAATGGTAATACGCTTGCGTTTCATATTTTCGCCACCTTTTCGGAAGCTGTAAACGTATTCCCAACGTTGGGGGTGGAAAGGGTCAATCAGCATGGCGGTGCCCATTAAAAACTGCACTTGCTGCTTACTCATGCCAGGTTTGAGTTGGCTGAGTTTGTCTTCTTCAATCGTGTTGCCTTGTTGGATATCGATTTTATAAGCACTACAGGCTGTAAGACTAAGGAACAGAAGGGTAGAAATTAGAATGAGAATAGTTCGCATTTGGATATCAACTTCGCATATAATACAACGGCT
>CAJXGP010000171.1 GCA_913053915.1 uncultured Ignavibacteriales bacterium
ATATTTTAAATCCCATTGAGTTGGTGCACTATCGCCTTTTGACTCTACCTATAAGGAATTGAAACTTTCAGCGAACACTTGTGCCCGGCTGTGCTTAACCCCGTCTGCCTCATATTGGCTATATCCCATTCTACCTTCGCAAAAAACTATCTGTTTAGGTTTAAGCAGATCAGCAAAGACCTGTGCGAATTTGCCAAATAATACTACATCGTGCCAGCTGGTAATATCTTTCGAATTTTTGTTGTATTTATATTTTGTGGCTAACTGAAAGTGTAAAATAGCCGCTCCGGAAGATGTAAATTGTAAATCTTTAATTATTCCAACATATCCGAGCAAAGTAATTTTGTTATACATAATTTCTCCTTTATATTAGTTTTAAGGTGCTTCATTTTAGTTGTGAGTATAATTATACTCGTTTAAGTTTAAATACCCGACAAACATATAAAGCGTTCGCTTATCGGGTATATTATATGACGGTTAGAATGACATATCGTCGTAATCAAGCTTAACCGTCTTATTTTCCGATAAAAGAAGTTTTATTTCATCGGTGCTAATTTGACTGAATTTATGATTAGCCTCTAAAAATAAAATCTTATCCCCGCTATACCTTACTTTGCGACTTGTGGGTACATTATCGAAGTATTGGTTGTCTGCCTCATGTGAGCCCATGAAGTAATCCTTGACTTCATATGAACCTTTTGGAAGACCGGCAAAGGAACGATATATTTTTATGAAATCCTTCTTAATCCATTTCATTTCTTGTTCCGTAGCCTGACATACGGTGTCATAGCCGATGCCTTCTACTGCTCTTCTAAATGCAGGGTCCTTATCTGTCCAAGAGATATAACTGCTGCATTTGCCTATAATTTTCATTAACCTCTCCCATTTTATTTCGCAAAGGGCTTCTTCACTAACTCCACCGGATATGAAAAAGTCATTAAAGTCACATAAGAGCGGCATTTTAATACCTTTTTTTAAGAAGTATCTCATAGCGTCTTGAACCTCAGTGTAATCCCTTTCACTTAAGGTATTGAGATATATTTCAAGAACAGCTTCGGGTAATTCTTGTCTGAAATATGTAGCTAATCCGGTAAGTAACCTAAGTGTATCGGTTATTTCTTTTTTAGTCATTTTCAACCCCCTTATAGTTTTCCATTATTTTTTCTAACAGGGATTTCCCTGTATTTATAATATTTTCATTTCGGATTTGATCAAAGGTTTTAGGTTGCGGTCGCGAATTATTTACTGTGATTAATTTACCGCCCGGTTCCACCCTTGTAAGCCACTTAGCGATGAAAGACTTATAATTACTCTTTCGCTTTGCTGGGTTAGCTGTAAGCCATGCTCTCATTCGCTTAAGCTCTAAATTAATATTAGCTGAAGGGAAGGCTTCTTGCCATATAGCTGTATCCTCCCGGGTTATGTTCTCAAATTCATTTGTTTCAAAATTAAAGTTTATTTTTTGCACAGGAGGCTTTGAAGATTTTTTGCTTTTTGAAAAATCATTCGAAGCTAATGTATTAATACTACGGCTTATATTAATATTACTACATACCTTAACTACCTCTGTATCTGGATCTATCTCTGTATCTATATCTTTCTCTTTCTCTCTATCTCTCTCTGGCATTACATTTTCCTTACATTGTAAGGATTTCTCTTCTTTTTTTCTTGCTCTATAATCTCTAACCCATTGTGCTGATTGACTTTCTGAGCCTATTATCGTTAAAACCTCTGGGAGTAAAAAGCTCTCTTTTTCGCTCTCTTTTTCGATTAGATTACAGCTCTTCATAAACTGTAATGTAATCTTCACATTTTCTACATCTTCGTCTAAAATTAGAGCTAATTCTTCTTCAAGAGTAGCTTCTATTCCCTGATGTTCAATTAAGCCGCCGGAATTAATCGACATCAGCAATATTTTTTGATAAATTATTGTGTAAGTATCGCCGCCCGCTATTCTTCTCAGCTTTTTAATATACGGTTGCGTAAAGAAATCTTCTTTCAATTTTAACCAGTAGTTTTTTTTCATTTTAATACTCCCTATTTTACTTTAATGATTTAAAGTAATTTATAATATATCTTATTTTACTTTACTACTCTAAAGTAATTCGAATTTGATTAAGAAGACTGCATCATTTTCATCATATTTTCCATAAATATCTTCATACTCAATTCTGAATTCCTCAAGCGTTAAGCCTTCATCTTGCATATCCGCTTCAGTCAAATCTCCTAATCTAACATGCAAAATATGACCTATAAGTAATTTTTGAGATGTATATCTTAGTTGTACAATATCTCCCTTCTTGATAGAGCATTTATCCCATTTCCGGATTGTTTGTTTTTTGGACCCGTCATAAACCATAGAGATAAATTTACTTCTAAAAGCTAATCTCATTTTAATACTCCTTCTTAATTTTTAATAAAGAATATAAAATAAATTTACGCCAACCAAGACATGCATGCAATTCTTAGTTGACGTAAATTTTTTGCTTTTTTAGAGACAACTATCGTCTCATTTGTTTTCAGTATAGTATAACACATAATCATTTTATTCCTCCCTATTTACTCAAATATTAATGCCAAAAATATTGCTCCTATTGCTCCGTAAAACAAAACCAATATAAGTATTTTAATGAGAATTGCGAAAAATAAACTCAATAAAATAGCTCCCACCATAAGCACAACAGGCATAAGTATTACGTAAAAAAGCACTACTCCGAGCGCCTTCATCGGGTCCCCTTTAATTGTGTGTAATAATAAGTGGATAAATTAATTACATCAGCGAGGTCAATATTTTTTATTTTGTTTTTGCCGTTAGTCCGCAGAGAGGCTTTTTCTTTACCTATCTCTTTCAGCATTTTAAATTGTTTTGAAGTCTTGATATCTTCATGCACTTCCGGATATAGTATTTTTGCTTGCCAAATGGAGGGATGAATTTCAACAATTTTCATTTTATTTTTGTGAGCTATACTTATAATCGGGCTTTGCACATAGTTAGCACTATTAAATCTTTGTTGAGTCTCAATAACTAAAGTATCGCACAGACCCATAAGTTCCTCCCATAAAGATATAGGCTCTAACAAAGCTCTTCCGTAAGCTAAAATTGTCTTCCTCTTAGCCATACAATATGTAATTTTTTTAGGATACAAATTAATCGCTATATACATTTTTTTTCCTCTTTAATTTTATGGTAGGCTTCGATTAATATTGCAGGGGTAAGCTCTTTCTCAGTGCGCATCACAATTTTCTCTATAGTCTTCAACGACGGGAACGAAACTGCTCCTAAGATATTATAAACAGCTTGTCTGCTGATCTTAATATCTTTAGCAAACTGGCGGATACTAATGTGTTCTTTTACTAAATACTCTTTTAACGGATGTGTCATAATGCCTCCAAATTTAAGTTATTTTACGTTTTAGTTATTTTACATGTATATCAATAAAAGGTCAATTAAAATAGTAGAAATATTTATTATTCGGTTATAGCAAAATCAATAACTTACAATATGTAAGTGTAACTATATACTTATAAGGTATTGACTTTATTAGATTTTTAATATAAAATAATAAAATAATAATTGGAGGTAAATATGTTAACACGGAGTCAAAGAAAGGTTAGGGATAATCTACTCGAGACCAACTATAATCGAGCTAAGGAAGCACGCGATAAGTCAGAAATAGAAAAGCATAACAAAGATTTTAAAAGTCTGATGAGTTATGCGATGAGTAAAATACCGGCTGATAAGCGTAAAGAGGTAGAAAATTCCTTAACTCCCGAAAGTAAAATGCATTATACTAAAATTACTGATGAAATTAAAAAGGTGATGACAAAACCCGAGAATACGGGAACAGATATTGGCGATGTTGCCAAATTTGGAAACCTTAAACTTCAAACGTTTAGAGATACTTACGCTTCTAAACCCTTAAAATAAATGGATAATAAACCGATAGAAGAGAAGACGCAAAAAAGGGATAAAGAATTACTTATGTTAGCCGATATGTGCTTTTTTAATGTCGATAGGCGCACTGCGGATTACGAAACTTATCGTTCATATTATTATAACGGAAGCGACCGTCTGAAGCCCAGAGCTGATATAAATAAAATATTTGGCGAGATTAATAATATGCTTTCTCTTGTATATTCTCCGGATAATATGGTGCTTGAAAGTATAGTCGATAAAACCGTTGACCAAACTCCGCTTGAACAAGATATTATGTCAATCCTATACGAAAAAACTCACGAGAATATATTTTCTAACCGTTTAGAATTACAGCTGAATAGAATAATGCTCGGCGCTATTATTGACGGTATCTCAATTGTTAAAATTATATGGAATGCTACAGCTAAAACTTGCGAATTAATGTATGTTCAGCCCGATAATTTTGGCGTAATATACGAAAGTATGGAAATAGATGATGAATTTCAAATATTTTGCCATAAGACTCAATATACGGAGGCTGAAATAAAGAAAAATTATCCTTCGGTGTATAAAAATATCAAGAAAAGTAAAGAGGGTAAGAAAACGGAACGAACTAATGCCGTTAAATTACTCACAGGCACGCAGACTTCAAGTGCTTTGGTTATGGAAAACGATAATGAAGTTAGAGATTTTAAACCGGAGAGTGGCACTGAGACTTATACAGTCAAAGAGTTATGGAGGCATATCAGAGGCTCATGGGAACGCGCAATAATAGTGGAAGACTTTGTGGTCAGTGTCAGAGTTATGACTCAAAATCCCTTTTTTATTTTGAGACCGATAGAAACCCCTAATTATTTCTGGGGTATGCCGATTATTTATCAGATAAAAGAAATTCAAGATAAGCGCAACGATAAATTGAAGTTGTTAGATCATGCAGTTACTCTTTTGACTAATCCACCGCTCATTATAGGTGGCTATATGATTGATTACGAAACAGCCTTGAAACATAGGACAGAGTTAAGAGAGCCGGGAGGTATTTTTGTTTTAGAAGGGTCGCAAGGTAACGTTAAAATAGACCCGTATTTACCTGCTGTAGACATACCGTCCTTATTTCAGTTGCTCCAGTATTATGATGCTCAGACGCAATATATTACGGGGATAAATGAAATAATGATGGGCGAGGCTCAGAAGAATGTTAGGTCTCAAGGGTATGCGCATATGTTAGCGGAGTTTGCCTCCACAGAGTTAAAGAAAACCGCACACACCCTCGAGGGACAATTAGAGGAAATATTTACTTTTATTGCCCAGACTTATCAGTCAGATGACTCAACAATGTATCAGAAAAATGGGAATGTATTTTTATTAGCCCAGTTTTCACATGATTTCAGAATAGAAATATTTGCTCATTCAGGTTCTCCGATATCTATGGAGAACAATACAAAGTTTGCATTCGCTCTTTTAAAAGAGGGTCTTATGCCTCCGAAAGAATTAATAAAAATATTAGATCTTAAACCAAAAGAGGGTACAAAAGACATTTGGATTAAAATTTATTCACTTCACAATAATTATACAATTGAAGTTGACTTTAACAATCAAAAAGTCAACTACGGTAATAAAATCATTTGTGAGGATAAAACTACTTCTAATTTTCAAAATAAAGAAAACCTTGTTATTTTAGAATGTACTAATCGGC
>CAJXGP010000172.1 GCA_913053915.1 uncultured Ignavibacteriales bacterium
AAGAATTCGCGGCAATAATATTTTTTAATTTGCGGTTTGCCACGTTATGAAATATCTACCCACTGTATTTCATATAGAGCTAAATCTATCAAAGATTCTGAGTATCCAAATTTCCGTACTCACTTTTATGTCTCCCGGTTGAAAAGGACGCTGGAATTTAACTTGTTCAAAGTTTCCTTTTAATCTAAAAGACAATAAAAGAATAATCATGAAATTATCATTTGCGATGAAGGAAAAAAGTTAACCGCACATTGAAACGGAAATAATCTCTTAATTAACCTTTTGTTTTAGATACTTAATTTATAATAATTAGTTGGAGTTTTGGATAAGATATGAAAGGAAATTGAAAAAGAAAAAAGGCTGCCTCGTGATTTTAAAAAGATGCATTTTTCGCTTCTGAAACAGCCTTTTTTATTTTACTTTTTCTTTGGCGGGAAAACAGCATCATTAGCCGCTTTGGCTATTTTGAACTTTAAGACTTTTTTAGCGGGAATCATCATTTTTTCACCGGTGGCGGGATTACGACCGGCTCTTCGTTTCCTACTAACAACAACCAATTTACCCAAGCCAGGAATAGTAAAAGTTTTTTTAGCCTGTTTGTATGCTAAAGAATTCAATTCATCTAAAAATTGCCCGGCTAATTTTTTTGTAATGCCGGTCTCTTTTGCAAGATGATCAATAATTTGAGATTTTGTCATCGGTTTAACGGTTGCCATAAGTTTATCCTCATTTTTATTATAAAAAAATAACCGACTTAATTTATATATAATTTATGAAAAATCAAATACTTATAGCCATAATAAATTAATTTTTATAATTTTCCGTAATTTTAAAAAAATTTTATACAGTAAACTTTGATATTATCAAATCAAAATTTGAAAAACTATTTTTGAGCTTAGTCTAAAAAGACAGTAAGAAATGAATGTGCTCACTCTAAAAAGTACTGATGTGTTATTCTAAGCACATACCCTGTGTTCAGTATAAACTCTCCGTGAAAAATCTTTAACCCATTGTAGGATAAGAAGTTCTCCGGTTACCTCACTACTTTGGAATGACACTATTGAGTTTTTTAGAATGGACTAATGAATCGTTTTTCAACACAAGCGAAAATTTATTTTAAATCCCGAGCTTTATAATTCCCGTTTCAATTTAACTAAGAACCGGTTTTAAGGGTATAATCTATTTAAAATAAAATCATATAAAAAAGAAACAAATTCAAACGGTTTTAATTTAGATAATCCTTAAAAAAATATCATTTTTAGAAAAACCATAATTTATATCAGCCTAATTTTGTAGCTTTTCTATTTATTATTTATTTTCATAAATGATTTTTAAGAGTGAGTTTTTACGTATATATTATTATATGAAATTACTTCCATTAATTATTCTTATCATTGCAGGGAATCTTTATTCTCAAAACGTTAATCATTTTACTACACTTAAAAAGAGCTTCATAGCTGATTCTCTTTCAAAAAGCACAAATGATACTCTTTCGGTAAAAGATTCAACTTTAGCAGGAAAGAAAATTATTTATGATTCACTAAAATATTATTATCAAAGACCATTATATGAAAATGATATTTTTATAGATCGCGATGTTATCAATAGAGTAGATTACCGGTATGCCGGTGATATTCTAAAACTTTTTCCTTTCACTTTTATTCGAGATTACGGCTCAATTGGGCATCCGGTTGAAAGTATGTTGTATGGAGTTGGTAATAATGCAGTAACTTACCTGCAAGATGGTTTATTGTTGAATAACGTGCTTACCAACTCATTGGATCTTAACTTAATTCAAACCGGATTCATCGATTCCGTTGAAATTATTCCTTCTACAAGAGGATTTTTATATGGGACATACAACAACCCCGTAGCTATCAATTTTATCACAAAGGATTTTTTAAGCAAAGTACCTTTTTCGAGAATCAAATACTATCAAGGCGCTTACGGAGAAGCATTGGTAGACGGTATCTTCAATGCTCGTATTTCCAACCGCTTTAATGCTTCTTTCGATATCACCAACAGAAGATCCGGCAGGCGGTATATCAATTCCGCATTTAGTTTATGGCAGGCTAATCTAAAATTAAAATATTTTCTATCTTCTAAAATTAATCTTCTTGCAAACTACGATTTCGTTCATTCTAAAACCGGCTTGAACGGAGGCGTTGATGTCGATAGTATTTTAGCCTCCACTTCAAATATTGATAGTGTAATGTATAATGAAATACTTGCACCGGTAAACTATCCTAACAGGAATGAAAATGTTAAACGGCATTTCTTTAATCTAAGAGCGCTCGGAAGTTTAGGAAAAAATTTCTTTTCCGAGTTTAATATTTATTACAAATATTTTCAGAGTGATATCACTAATAGTAATTATACTTCTCCAAAAATAATAAATAAAAACAAAGTTTACGGTTTATCCTTCAATCAAATATATACACAGAACCACTTTAATATTAATTTGATTGCGAATTACCTTAATGCGAATTTACAAAATTTTATCATTCCGAATTCAACCGAATTGATCTCCCCGTATTTTGGTACAGACAGAATATTTACATTATCGGCAAAAGTTTCGGCTTCGATGCTTGACAGCACTTTATTCCCTTCCATTTTTTATAAATATTCAAATGAATCCACAAATAAATATTTGAATCTTCAAAGGAATACTTATTATGGGGCTGGGTTCGATTTGAATTACCGGCTATTAAAGCGAATCAAACTTTATATCGGATACTCGGTTTATCAAACCGCCGTCTCGATGGATTATGTAAATGATTGGCAAATAGGAGCTAATGCTCATTTTAATCCTTTTGATATTGGAGCTACTATTTTTAACAGAAAAAATTTTGTTTATCCCTTTTTAGTTAGTGGTTTTAATCCGCGGAATTATGCTCCCGACTTAACCGGTATAAGTGCAAATCTGAAACTTCGGTTATGGAAATTTAATCTAATTACTCGAACGGCATATTACACAGGTTCTAAAATATCATCCTCTTATTTTATTGAATTGCCAAAATTAAAGATCACTTCAGGGCTTTATTATGAAGGTATTCTCTTCAATTCAAATTTGAATCTTAAAGCCGGTTTTATAATGCATTATAACGACAAAATGCACATGCCCGTTTCCTATTCACCTTCGCAGTTTATTCCGTCTTCATTAACAGTTGATTTTACCTTGAGCGGTGTAATACAAAAAGTTGCTATAGTGTATTTTACATTCGAAAATTTATTTAACCGACGATATTATCTAATCCCTTATTATCCAATGCCCCTAAGAAATATAAGATTTGGTCTTGCTTGGGAGTTATTCGATTAGCAATAGGATTGTCTTATCTTTTGACCGGCTTTGAAAATACTGATGGGGTGGAATAAAATAAGTTAACAAATTACAATCTCTAAAGATTCCAAATACTAATCTTTTATAATCGCGTTTAATAAATAAGGCATATCCAAAAATGTCATTCCAACTTTTCGAATCGTGACTAACAACAAGGATCAAAATATATTCAAAAGAAGAATACCTTTTTAGGAAGTGACTTATAAATGTTCCCCTTTCATCAAACGATTCCGATAAAGAACTTTATTTGCCTTCCTTTTTGCCGTGCAAATGTTTTGCCAAGAAATTTTCCATTGCTTCGTAGAATTCAAATTTATTTTCCTCGTTTTGAAATCCATGTCCTTCGTTTTCTTTTACAATATATGGAACATCAATACCGCGTTTTTTTAAAGCTTCAACTATCTGATCCGATTCGGCTTTATTTACCCTGGGATCGTTTGCACCTTGAGCAATTAAAAGAGGTGCTTTAATTTTATCTACATTAAAGATTGGTGATATTTCCTTTATTAAATCAACATCTTTTACGGGATCGCCAACCATTTCGTAGAACATTTTCAAATAAGGCTCCCAGTATGGAGGAATAGAGTCCAATAAAGTAAACAAATTTGAAACACCCACGTAATCAACTCCACATGCATATAATTCCGGTGTAAAAGTCAAACCGGCAAGAGTAGCATATCCTCCGTAAGAACCTCCGTAAATACCTATTCTTTTAGGATCGGCAATCTTTTGTTCGATTAACCAATTGATACCATCGGTTATATCATTTTGCATTTCTTTTCCCCACTTTTTGAATCCGGCTTCCCAGAATTTCCTCCCATATCCGGTAGAGCTTCGGAAATTAATCTGCAAAACCGCATAATCTCTATTGGCAAGGAATTGAACTTCGGGATCAAAACCCCAAACATCTCTTGCCCAAGGTCCGCCGTGAGGGATTACAACAATGGGAAGTTTTGTCGGTTTAATATCTTTTGGTAATGTTAAATATCCATGAATTGTTAAACCGTCTCTTGAGAGATATTTTATGGATTTCATATCCGCCAGCTCTTCTTCTCTCAACCACGGACTGACATCGGCAAGTTTAATTAATTTCTTTATATTCAAATCATAAAAATAGTAAGGACCTCTTGACTTGTCGCTATAAGTTCTTACCAATAACTTGTCTTCATTTTTATTCATATCGGCTATCGTTACTTCATAGCCGGATAATAAATTTTCCAATTCTTTCTGAAGATTTTCTCTTTCAGAATCAAAGAAATGATAACTTTTTTTCCCCGTTGTAAATGCAACACCGGTTAACATTTTACGTTTTTTAGAAATAATTAAATCGGAAATATCCACTTCTGCATGTTCATATATTGCTCCAAGTTCTTTATTATTTTTGATATCATATTTTACCAGTGCTAATTTATCTCGTCCGATGTTTGAAAGCGCATAAACAAATTTATTATCGAAAGTGAAAATTACAGGGGATAAAGTTTCTCTAAAATCGGTTGTTGTAATTACTTCAAAATTATCCGATTCTTTTTCGCGATAAAGTAAGCTGATATTAACTCCATCCGTAATGGTTGCTATACGTAATTTACCGTTATGATCGGTAAGCCATCCGGTAACATTGCCCGGATTTTCTGCGATAAGCTTCATTTCACCGCTATTAATATTAATACGGAATACATCAAAAATTCTTGGGTCCCTTTTATTCATGGCAATTATCATTTCATCATCCACCTCTTCCAATTTATCTATTATTTCCACCTTAACTTTTTCAAACGGTGTAAGATCAATTGGATTTTCGCCATTAAAATTTACTGCATATAATCTGAAATTTTCATCTCCGCCTTTATCTTGCAAATAAACCAATCTATTGTTGTTTATCCAAGAATATGCGGCAATATCTCTTCCCGTTGCGTTTGTTACTCTAGTGAACTCATCGGAAACTATTTTCTGAACAAATATGTTTAACCGATTTCTCCAAGGCATTAAGAAAGCCAGGTATTCGCCGTTAGGTGAAATAGCAAAAGAGGTTTTCTCCGGATTTCTAAAAAAATCTTTAAGCGGAATCAATTTTTTTATCCCCATTGTTTAACGGTTATATGAAAATAAAAATAGTTTCTTTTAAAATAAGCAGATTAAAGACATTAACAAAATTTTTAACTTATTTAAACAGTAACACATCAAAATATTATTTAGCTATTAACCCTACTATGCAAGATAGCCATTTTGAAGAATGAGAAGGGAAAATTTTGTTTTTTTGATTCTAGA
>CAJXGP010000173.1 GCA_913053915.1 uncultured Ignavibacteriales bacterium
GATTTGCAAGATGATCCGGCGGAAATAATAAATTTATTGAAGAAATTAGATGAAGGTTTTGATTTGGTCTCCGGTTGGAAAAGGAAAAGACACGACCCATTATTAAAAAAATACTCCTCAAGATTTTTTAACTTCGTTACCAGACTAATAACAGGTATAAAAATCCATGATTTTAATTGTGGATTAAAAGCTTACAGAAGAGAAGTAACGGATATTATTAAAGTCTATGGTGAATTGCATCGTTACATGCCGGTGTTGGCGGACTGGGAAGGTTTTTCTGTTTCCGAACTTGCCGTTGTTCATCATCCTCGAAGATATGGTAAAACAAAATTTGGGATTTCAAGATTCTTTAAAGGTTTTATTGATCTTATTACTGTACTTTTTTCAACCAGATATATAAAACGCCCAATGCATTTTTTCGGTTTTTTCGGTGCGATGTCTTTTTTTATAGGTTTTGTAGTCCTTTTATTTCTTACTATTGATTGGATAAACGGACATGCTTTGAGTAACCGTCCTATGTTGTTCTTGGGTATTTTACTTATTATCGTTGGGGTCCAATTTTTTAGCGTGGGATTATTAGGTGAGATGATGGTAAAAATTCTATAAATGAAAATGAATATATTATTAAAGAAAAAGGTTAACGAAATTTTTTAAGTTAAAAAATTGTTGATGTAATACCTTCCTGTAAAATTCAAAATGAAAGATGAGTTTACCGGATCAATGAAAATAACAATTCTGTCTACAGCTTATCCGTTTCGGGGTGGTATTGCGCATTTTACCGGATTACTTTATAACGAACTAACTAAAAAATATAATGTTAATGTAATTACTTTTAAAAGACAATATCCTTCAATTTTATTCCCCGGCAGATCACAATTTGAAAAAAGCGAAACAACGGAAAAAATTCCTTCCGAAAGTTTGATCGATTCGATTAATCCTATTAATTGGATAAAAATCGGTTTAAAAATTAAAAAAGATATTCCGGATTTACTGATTTACAAATATTGGATGCCGTTCTTTGGCCCTTGCTTCGGTACAATTTCTAGAATTGTTAAGCGAAATAATAAAACCAGGATTTTAGTAATTTGCGATAATGTAATTCCGCACGAAAAAAAACCGGGTGATATATTATTCACTAAATATTTTTTTAAAATTGTTGATTACTTTATTTTGTTATCGGAAAAAGTTCAGTATGATTTGTTAAAATTGAAACCGACTGCTAAAAATAAAGTATTGCAGCATCCGGTCTATTCAAACTTTGGGCTGCCGCTTCCAAAAGAAGAAGCAAAAGAACATCTAAAATTGACGGATAAAAAGTTAATATTATTCTTCGGTTTTATACGCGATTATAAAGGTTTGGATGTCCTGTTATCGGCAATGTCTTTTCTTAAAAATAATTTAGATGTAAAATTAATGGTTGCCGGTGAATTTTATTCGAATGAAGAAAAATACCTTAAATTGATCGATGGGCTTGATCTAAAAGATAAGGTGTATTTATTTACAAATTTTATTCCCACTTCGGAAGTAAAATATTACTTTTCTGCTGCAGATTCTGTAATTTTGCCATATCGGAACGCAACACAAAGTGGAATAGTGCAAATAGCTCTTAACTTTAGGAAACCTGTTATTGCCACGGACGTAGGAGGGCTAAGTGAAGTGATTAGTGACGGCGAAACGGGATATATAGTTCAAAAAGAAAATCCCGCAAAATTAGCGGAGGCAATAATAAAATTTTATAACGAAAATAATGAAGAGTATTTTATAAAAAATATTGAAAAAGAAGTCGAAAAATATTCTTGGAAAAATTTTGTTAACGGCATTTTTGATTTACTGAATTCTTAAACTTTAACTTGAATCCAACTCTATGTATTACGATCCCATAAAAAATGTATTCGCTTCAATAACCAGCAAGTGTCCTTCTTTAAGGATTGTATTCTATAAGATTTTAAATATTATGTTCCTTCGCTCATGGTATGTAAGACGTGAATTAAGAAATATCAGGAGTGTTTCGGGAGATAAAAAACTGTCCATTTACGATGCCGGAACGGGATATGGACAGTATTCATATTTTATGGCAAAAAAACTTAAACCTTGTAGTATTTATGCAGTTGATGTAAAAGGAAAATGGATAGAAGATTGTAAATTTTTTTTCCGGAAGCAAAAACTTGATAACGTCAAATTCGGTATTGAAGATTTAACCTCGATTAATCATGAGAATGAATTTGATTTAATACTATCCGTCGATGTAATGGAACATATAGAGAATGATTTAAAAGTATTTGAAAATTTTTATAAAGCACTTAAACCGGACGGATTTCTTTTAATTAATACTCCCTCAATTTACGGTGGAAGTGATGTTCACGAAAAGGGTAATGAAAGCTTTATAAGTGAGCATGCCAGAGATGGATATTCTTTTAAAGAATTGGGGGAAAAACTCAGCCCACGTGGTTTTACTCCTTTTCGAGCACGATATACTTATGGGTTTTGGGGTGATAAAGCTTGGCGTTTAGGTATAAAGTATCCAATGCAATTATTGAATATTTCAAAGTTGTTTTTAATTGTATTACCTTTTTATTATGTAATAACCATCTTATTTACATTTGTGATGATGTTTATCGATTTTCATTCAAATAATAAAATAGGTGCCGGTGTTAACTACATTGTTCGAAAGTAAATCCATGGAAAATCGAAAGTATCTTTAATAAAGCTTAACGGTGTTTAAATGACAAAATCAATAAAAAGCAGCAAACAACAAAAGAAAGAACCGCAAGGATTCTTTGCTAAATTTAATTTGGAAGAAATCCTCCCTCAAAAATATCATCTACTTGCAGTAATATTACTGATTTTCATACTTTTTTTGATCTTTTTAAATCCGCTTTTCTTTGGAGATAAAACCTTTCAATCAGGTGACATTATTTCCAGTCATAGTATGGCAAATTATGTGAAATATCATAAAGGCGGTTATACATTATGGAATCCTTTAATATTTTTGGGTATGCCTGCTTATGCAATAGGAACCGGTTATAAATGGTTTAACCTGATTTGGGTAGGAATTACAACTTTAAAACAAATTTTTGTCAGCCCCTTTTCTGTTCCTTATGCAATTTGGACATTCTATTTGATATTACTGGGAATAAATTCTTTTCTCTTGATGAGGTATCTTACTAAAAATACTTTAGTAAGTTTATTTACCGCAATCGCTACATCTTTCAGTACAGGTTTAATTGTTTTCTTATTTATCGGGCATGTTACGAAATTAGTTGCATTGAGCATGTACCCTTTGATATTTTTAGAAATTCTTAGGTTCGAAAAGAAAATCAAAGTAATTGATATTTTACTGCTTATTATAGCTTTTCAAATAATGCTGCAAGGTTTTCACGTACAAATTATTTTTTATACATTTTTTGCGATTGCAATTTATTATATCTATTACATTTTGAGGGGATTAATAAAGAAAAATAATCAATTCACCAAAAGAATATTAAAATCGGCGGGTGCTTTAGTATTTGCCGCTTTAATTGCATCGGCTATCCAATTGGATAATTTCTCTCAAATTTATCAATATCTGCCCTATTCAACACGAGGCGGGAAAAGTATAGTTGCAAAAGTATCAAAAGTAGAAAACGAATCATCGACGGCTTATTATAAATATCACACAAATTGGTCATTCTCACCGGGTGAGGTTTTAACATTTATTGTACCTTCATATTATGGATTTGGGAATTCCGTGTATAACGGATCTCTTACAAAGGGTCGCGATGTGGAAGTAAATACATATTTTGGGCAAATGCCTTTTGTTGATGTTGCAATGTATATGGGTGTTCTGATTTTCTTCTTAGCTTTGTTCGGAATTTTTACGCGATGGAATGAACCGTTTGTCCGGTTCTTGACGATACTGGCAGGCATTGCTTTATTAATTTCGTTCGGAAAGAATTTCCCGGTTTTGTTTGATCCTTTATTTTATTATTTGCCTTTTTTTGATAAATTCAGAGTCCCGTCCATGATACTGGTGCTTGATCAGGTAACTTTTCCTATCCTTGCCGGATTGGGTCTGATGAAAATAATTTCTCTCAGAGATAAAAGAGACCCTAAGTTAATAAATGTTATTAAAAATATTGCAATTGCTTTCGGCGGTATTTTTGTCCTTTCGCTTCTATTCGATAGTGTAATATCACAATGGTTTATTGGAAGGGTAAATGAGTACATCGCTTCAATTCAAACTACTCAACCTCGAATGGCGCAACAGTTTAACGCACTTTCCAAGTATATGGCGGGTATGTTTAATACCGATTTGTTATTTGCCTTCGGTCTTTCCACACTAACTTTCGGAGCTGCATTTTATTATTTAAACCGTAAAATAAGCAAGGACTCATTTATTTTATTTGTCATTGCTCTAACTATAATCGATCTGTGGAGGATCGATGCACGCGGAGAAAGATATACGGATCAACCTGATATTAATAAGATATTTAATACCCCTAAATATATTCAAGTAATTAAAAGTCAAAACAATAAAGAACCGTTCAGAATTTTAAATATGAAACAGGACGGTTCTTATGGCTCTTTGAATAATAATTCGAATTATAATGCTTATTTTATGGTCGAAGATTTTTATGGTTATTCTGCTATAAAGCCTCGTTCATATCAAGATTTGATGGATGTAATAGGTCCTATAAATCGAACTCTTTGGCGAATGCTGAATGTAAAGTATATCATTACTTCAAATAGTTTACCATGGCCGGGTTTTGAAGAAATTTATAAAGGTAAGAAAGAAATTGTATATAAAAATAATAATGCATTACAAAGAGCGTATTTTGTTAATAAAATCGAACAAAAACCGGATATTCAAGTTTTAGAAATGGCAAAACGGAATTTATTTGATCCTAAAAATGTGGCTTTTGTTAACGGAGTAAAATTAAATGTTGATCCTCCGGATTCAACGGCCTATTCAAAAATTACCGAATATAGGGATGAGCTTGTAAAAATCAATGTTAATGCTTCAGGTAATAATTTTCTGTTCTTTGGAGATACTTACTTACCGACCGGATGGAAAGCATATATTGATGGAGAAAAAACAAGAATTTATAAAACCGACCATGGATTTATGGGTATTATAGTCCCTAAAGGGAAACATATAGTATATTTTAAATATTCCCCGTTAAGTTTTATAATAAGTAAATACTTG
The DNA here is from genome assembly GCA_913053915.1 of uncultured Ignavibacteriales bacterium. Next base: position 5,186 of record CAJXGP010000173.1, read on the forward strand.
GCATTAATATTAAGTTCTCTTGTTTTAATCGGTTTAATTATAACCCTTCTTATCGAATTTAAGAACAAAAAGAAAACAAAAACTATAACAACTTAAAGATGATTGATTAAAACAGGAATTATTTCTATGAAAAATTTTGCAATAACAGGTGTAGCCGGTTATATTGCCCCTCGACATCTAACTGCTATTAAGGATACGGACAATTTATTGATAGCTGCATTAGACCCGCATGATTCCGTTGGAATATTAGATAAATATTTTCCTGAAGTGAGTTTTTTTACTGAATTTGAAAGATTTGACAGACATTTGGAAAAACTGAGAAGAGGTTCTACCGGAAATAAAATTGATTATTTAAGTATCTGTTCACCTAATCA
>CAJXGP010000174.1 GCA_913053915.1 uncultured Ignavibacteriales bacterium
GGAACAGGAAATAAACAAAGCAAAACCTCGAAAAAGGAAACTGCTTCAAAAACTACGGAGCAGGAAATTAAAATAGTAACGCGTCTTACTGAAGTTTATAAACGTGACGTTATTCCTGCTTTGATGAAAAAATTTAATTATAAAAGTGTTATGCAAGTGCCGAAAATACACAAAATCGTTGTGAATATGGGTGTCGGTGAAGCAGTTTCCGATCCTAAAATATTAGATGAAGCTATAAAAGAACTGGGAACAATAACAGGACAAAAACCAAGGGTTAGAAAAGCTAAAAAAGCTATTTCGAATTTTAAACTCCGGCAAGGTGTAAACATAGGTGCAATGGTTACGCTAAGGCGAAATAGAATGTTCGAATTTATGGATAGGCTAATAAATATTGATCTTCCCCGTGTTAGGGATTTTAGAGGATTATCCGATAAATCTTTTGATGGACGAGGAAATTATACTTTAGGAATTAAAGAACAAATTATCTTTCCCGAAATAAATATTGATAGAATTGTAAAAGTTTTAGGTATGGATATTACTTTTGTAACTACGGCGGAAACCGACAATGAAGCATATGAATTATTAAGTGCTTTTGGTTTCCCATTTAGAAAAAGAGAAGTTAAAACAGCTTAATTAGGAGTTTTATGGCAAGAAAAAGTTTAATAGCCAGGCAAGAGAAACGTCGCAAACTTGTTGAAAAATATGCCAAGCTAAGAAAAGAATTAAAAGAAAAAGGTGATTATGAAGCACTTCAAAAATTACCTAAAAATGCTTCGCCGGTAAGATTGAATAATCGCTGTATGTTTACGGGTCGAGTAAGATCTTACTATAGAAAATTTGGTGTTTCGCGTTTAGTTTTAAGAGAGATGGCGCTAAGAGGTGAAATACCCGGCTTAAAGAAGTCAAGTTGGTAAAAGGAGAATTTATATGCCGGTAACAGATTCAATTTCAGATTTTCTAACTCGAATTAGAAATGCATCTAATGCAAAAAAAGTTAGAGTTGATATTCCTGCTTCAAATATGAAGAGGAATTTAGCTGAAATATTAAAGAGACAAAATTTTATAGAAAATTACACTATTATAGAAGATAATAAACAAGATTTAATTCGAATAATCTTAAAATATAGAAACGGCATATCCGCAATTAGTGGGCTGAAAAGAATCAGTACACCGGGTTTGCGTGTTTATAAAAATTCCCATAAAATACCCCGTGTACTTAATGGGCTTGGAGTAGCGGTTATGTCCACTTCTAAAGGATTACTAACCGATAAAGAAGCTATAGCTCAATCAATCGGGGGTGAAGTTGTTTGTTATATCTGGTAAATTATTGAATGGAGTTTGAAAGTGTCACGAATCGGTAAAAAACCTGTCGTAATACCGAAAGGTGTTACAGTTACTAAGAGTGGTAACAATCTAAAAATTAAAGGACCAAAAGGTGAATTGGAGAACGCTTTTCATAAAAATATGAATATTGCAGTAACTAATAATGAAATTTTGGTAACTAGACCTGATGATAAAAAAGAGAATAAGGCTTTGCATGGTTTAACAAGGGCTCTAATTCAGAATATGGTTCTAGGCGTTACTGAAGCTTACCGGAAAACACTAAATATCGTAGGTGTGGGCTATAAGGTTGAGATGAAGGGTAAAAATCTTTTAATCAATATTGGATATTCACATCCTATATATTTTATTCCTCCGGAAGAAATTACAATCCAAACCCCTACACAAACTCAGATAGTGCTTAGCGGTATCGATAAGCAATTGTTAGGATTGGTCGCTGCAAAAATAAGATCAATCAGAAAACCGGAACCATATAAAGGGAAAGGTATTAAATATTCTGATGAACAGATAAAAAGAAAAGCTGGAAAGACTGCTAGTAAATAAAATTTTTGGAGATTAAATAAATCATGATTAAACGGAATGAAAATTCTAGATTACGTTCAAAAATTAGAATAAGAAAATCTATTTCGGGTACGTCCGAAATGCCAAGATTAACTGTCTATCGTAGTTTGAATAATATATATGCTCAACTAGTAGATGACACTAAGGGCAATACGATTGTCGCAGCTTCTTCATTATCAAAAGAAATAAAAGAAGAAATAAAAGATACAAAAGGTAAAATAACCGGCAGTAAGATCGTAGGAAATCTTCTTGCTAAAAAGGCGAAAAAGAAAAAAGTAAATTCAATAGTATTTGACAGAAACGGATACAGATATCATGGACGTGTAAAGGCTGTTGCTGAAGGTGCACGTGAAGGAGGGTTAAAATTTTAATGGCAAGTTATATCGATTATTGCCGGGTCGTCTAATGGCAGGACTACGCCCTTTGGAGGCGTCTGTAGAGGTTCGAATCCTCTCCCGGCAGCCTATTATGTTTTTAATATAATTAAATTTTATTATAATAAAGTAAGTTTTTGGAGTATAATTTGAGAAATGTAAAGCCGAATGAAATGGACGGTTTAAAAGAAAAAGTAGTTCATATTAACCGTGTTGCTAAGGTTGTAAAAGGTGGAAGACGTTTTAGCTTCAATGCCATCGTTGTGGTAGGTAATGGAGCCGGTACTGTTGGGGTAGGTCTAGGCAAAGCTAATGAAGTTACCGACGCTATTTCGAAAGGTATTGACGATGCAAAGAAAACTTTAGTTCAAGTTTCTATTATAAAAGGTACCATTGCTCATAAAATCATTGGCAAATATGGCGCAGGGAAAGTACTATTGAAACCTGCATCTCCGGGAACGGGATTAATTGCAGGCGGGGGTGTCAGGGCGGTCTTGGAAGCTGCCGGTATCCAGGATATTTTAACCAAATCGCTTGGTTCAAGTAATCCACATAATCAAGTTAAGGCTACCTTAAACGGCCTTTTACAGCAAATTGATGCTCGAAAAATGGCGCATAAAAGAGGAATAACTATTAAAGAATTATTCAATTCATAATTGAGTTTGATGATGGGTAAAATAAAAATTACACAAACAAAAAGTATTATTGATAGACCGGAAGACCAAAAACGTACAATCAAAGCGCTAGGATTAGGTAGACCGAATTGGACAAAAGTTCATAACGATACTCCTCAAATCAGAGGAATGATTAATAAGGTTTCTCACCTGGTAAAAGTCGAAGAAATTAAATAAGGTTTGATAATGGATATATTAAGCAATTTAAAATATGCAAAAGGCTCGAGAAAGAACAGAAAAAGAATCGGGCGTGGTGAAGGTTCAGGCCACGGCGGAACATCTACCAGAGGTATGAACGGACAATTGTCTCGCTCCGGTGCTAAACATAGAGCTTGGTTTGAAGGTGGTCAGATGCCTCTTCAACGTAGAGTCCCTAAATTTGGGTTTACAAATAAATTTAAAGTTTATTATCAAGTAATTAATGTCGATTCGCTTCAAAAATTGATCGTTCAAAAAGGATTAAAAGATGTTAACTTTACTGCCGATACTTTTATAAAGTACGGTTTAATTTCAAGCCGAAAACATCCGGTAAAATTACTTGGTAACGGAAATATAACAACAAAATTAAACATAGAAGTTAATTCATACAGCAAATCTGCAAAGGAAAAAATAGAGGCGGCAGGCGGAACCATAAAAAGGATTTAACCTGGGAATAAATGGCAAAATTTACAGATACTTTCAGAAATATATTTAAAATTCATGAGCTTCGTCAACGAATTTTCTATACTTTGGCTCTGCTTTTTATTGTAAGGCTTGGTGCCCACATTACTCTACCGGGTATTGATGCAACACTTTTGGCTGAAAGTACAAAAAATCAATCAGCTAATACTTTATTCGGATTGTATGATTTATTTGTAGGCGGCGCTTTCTCAAATGCTGCAATTTTTGCTTTGGGAATTATGCCTTATATTTCATCAGCCATTATCATCCAATTGATGGAAGCAGTGGTTCCTTATTTCCAAAAACTCCAACAAGAAGGTGAGAGTGGAAGGAGGAAAATTACTCAATTAACCAGGTATGGGACAATTTTAATATCCGCTCTTCAAGCTTGGGGCGTTACAATCAAATTGTTGAGTACTAATGTTGGTGGTTTGCCTGTTGTTCCGGTGCCTATCCAAGGATTTTCGTGGATTTTTTCGACAATTTTGATATTGACATCCGGAACAATTTTTATGATGTGGTTGGGTGAACAAATTACCGACAAAGGTATAGGAAACGGTATTTCGTTAATAATTTTCATTGGTATTATTGATCGTTTCCCTTTCGCACTTCTCGATGAATATCGAATGATTAGTGAAGGTACCAGAAGCCTTGTAGTTGAAATTGTAATTTTTTTCTTTATGTTTTTAATAATCATGGGTGTAGTTTTAGTTACGGAAGGGACGAGAAGAATACCTGTTCAGTATGCAAAGAGAGTGGTCGGAAGGAAAGTATATGGAGGTGTTACGCAATATATACCCTTACGTGTTAATACTGCAGGGGTTATGCCTATCATCTTTGCTCAATCTATAATGTTTATTCCTGCTACTGTTCTTCAATTTTTTCCAAATAATGGTTTTTTGCAGAGCTTGAGTAAATATTTTATTTATACTTCACCTGTTTATTCTTTTGTTTATGCGCTGATGATTATTTTCTTTACATATTTTTATACTGCTATAGCTTTTAATCCGAAGGATGTGGCCGATAATATGAAGAAACAAGGCGGTTTTATACCGGGTATAAGGCCTGGAAAACAAACATCTGAATTTATTGATAATATTTTAACAAAGATTACTTTGCCTGGTTCAATTTTTCTTGCAATTGTTGCAATACTTCCGGCTTTCGTTTCAGGTTGGGGCGTTTCAGGAAGATTTGCACAGTTTTTCGGAGGGACAAGTTTATTGATTATTGTTGGTGTTGCTCTCGACACTTTGCATCAAATTGAATCTCATTTATTGATGAGACATTATGATGGATTTATGAAAAGCGGTAAAGTAAAATCTAGGAAATAGAGAACATTTATGATTTATATTAAGACAAAAAAAGAAATTGACTTTATTAGAGAAAGTTGTATTATAGTTGCAGAAACGTTGCAATTAATGAAAAAGTATGTAAAGCCGGAAATTACAACTTATGAATTAGATAAAATTGCGGAAGATTACATCTTAAGCAAAGAAGCTAAAGCTGCATTTAAAGGATATTCGCAAGGTGGCTCGTCTATTAATTATCCGGCTTCGATATGTGCATCAATTGATGATCAAGTAGTCCATGGAATACCGGGGAATAGAGTTCTTAAAGAAGGTGAAATAATTTCATTAGATGTTGGAGTTGAAAAAAAAGGCTATTTCGGTGATGCAGCTTTAACAGTTGCCGTGGGAAATATTTCCGAAGAAAAACAAAAGCTTATGGATGTTACAGAAAAATCTCTTTATATAGGCATTGAACAAGCAAAAGATGGAGGAAGAGTTAACAATATTGGTGCTGCTGTTCAAGATTATGTGGAAAAAAACGGATTTTCTGTGGTGAAAGTCTTATGCGGGCACGGAACAGGGAAATATTTACATGAAGAACCTTCTATTCCTAATTTTGGAGGAAAAGGTACCGGTGCAAAGTTAAGAAAAAACATG
>CAJXGP010000175.1 GCA_913053915.1 uncultured Ignavibacteriales bacterium
GAAATTCTAGCACCGAATGGAAAGTTAATTGCATGGAGTAGATATTTAGCAGTTCCTCAAATCGATGTATTTCCCTTAGCATTTCCTATCGGGGAGGCTCATTTCTACAACAGTGAATTAGTTACTTATTTAACAGTAACGGAAACAGTGGTTGTAGGTAATGATCAATTCTATTTTTTAGTGAGCTTACCGATAGAAAAACATTATAAACTTCAAAACATCTATTATGAGCAAATTAATTTTTCTGAAGCGCTTTCCAATAAATTCTTAACTCAATTTACAATATCCTATAATCCTTTTATTGAAGCCCCAAAGAATGGGAGGGTACATTCATTTTCTTTTCTTAACAATAAAAATGATAAAATTGGCACTGTAAGTTTTGTTAAACCCTTTTTAGGTACAGCAACAAATTTAATTTATACTCAGGCTGATGAAATTCAAACGATATTAGTTGCATTCGGTTTTTTACTTGTGGCATTTGGTTTTCGAAATGAATATAAGCAACTAAAATACTGCTCATTGAAATTACTTTTATTTGTTTTTTACTGTGCGGCATTTAGAGCTATATTATATTATTTGGGAATACCCTCGAACTTTGTGAGGGGGTTCTTAACAGATCCGTCACTATTTTCAACTACTTTTGTCGGGGGTATAGTTAAATCTCCGGTTGAGTTTTTTATCACAAATTTGTTTTTACTTATTATTGTAATTACTGCTTTCAGATATTTAACGGATTACCTTAGTTCAAAGGAGTCATCGAAACATAAGAGTATTTTATTTCTTCCGGTTATTTTTATACCGATTGTTTTTGTTTTTTTGATTACACTTAGAGGATTGAGCGCCTCAATTAAAAGTGTAATTTTCGATTCTACGATCAGATATTTTAAAGAACCTGCTTTAATTCCCAATTTAGCCTCAGTTTTAATGAATTTAAATGTTCTTTTAATTGGGATATCGGCGGTTTTATTTTTAAGTGCTGTTGTTTTAATTTTATTTTTATTCATACAAAAAAGAGAAAGAAAATATTTTCTGCCGGCATTTTTTATAATATTTATTTCATTTCAAATAGTTGGTATTATATTTATTCAAAAGCAACATGAGCCGCTGATCACACCCACCTTAAGCATTATTTTTATTACTCTTATTTTTTTATTAATCTACAAATTGTTAGTTGGAAAAATATCATCGGTTTATAATTATTTATACGCAACTGTTATTGCTTCGATAATTACCATTACATTGATGAACTTTTTTAATTTACAATTGGAAAAGAATTCATTAAAAACAACTGCATTGGAGATTAATCGTTCAAATGATCATCTTTTGCGTTTCCTGATAACTGAAACACTGGAAAATTTGAATAATAATCCCAATGTACTAAATACATTTATTAATAATGATATTAATTATAATGCTGCAGCATTTTTAATCTGGAGTAATAGTTCGCTGCAGAGAGAATCATTGAGTTCCTCAATTACTTTATTTAACAATAATCAAAAAATGATTGGTAAGTTCGAGGTTGGAGTTGATACGTTTGCAATACACGGTACGGCTTTTAATAATTTAAGCAATTCGCGACCTAAAATTATAGAGGTAAATGATCCTAGTGATTCTATAAATAGGGTAATTACCGGAATTATTCCTATTAACGACAGAGGTATTCCAATCGGTTATGTAGCAGCTTCGATTAGTTTTAATATGCAAAACTTAGGGGCACAAAACATCCCGGATTTTTTGGAATCGAAGTCAAACATTATTAATTCCGTTATCGATATTAAACATCTTAAGATTTTTGAATTTTCAGATTCAAAATTAATACAAGTTTATGGTGATATTTATCCTTCCCGGGATCAAATCAAACCTATTCTTAATGCTGATTTTTCCCAAGATAATGAAGCATGGTTAATTCTAAATTTGAATGGAATTAATTATGTAACATTTGTTTTAAAAACCGGAACCGGAGAATTTGCTAAAATTACTTCCGTTTCATTGAAAGAAAAAAATATTTCTTGGGAATTATATAATTTTTTTAAGATATTCATCATCCACAGTTTATTTATTATTACTCTATTTTTAATTCTTTTAATTATTAATTTTAAAAAAATTAAGTATAGTTTCAGAACGCAACTACTTGCTACGTTCCTTTTTATTTCATTATTGCCTGTGATAATTCTTGCTGTTTATAATAGGCAGGTAGTCAAACAAAGAAGTCAGACTGCTATATTTAATGAACTTAGTGAAAGATCAAAATATATTGAACAGTATATATCAGAAGAGATGAAAGAAACAAAAAGCACTAATTACATTAAAGCATTTGAAACCGCAGGTAAGGATTTCGGTATCTCTTTTGCAATATATGAGGGACATAATCAAATCTATAATTCGAAAAATCAATATTATAATATCGGGTTATTTAGTGAAAATCTTGATCCACAGGCATATTATGAGTTAAATTATTTAAGCTACAGAGAATATTTAACTAAACAAAAAATCGAAAATTTCATTTATGATGCATATTACAAAAGGATTATGATTAGAGGACGCGATTTTATTCTGGGAGTAAACGATGCATTCAATAAAGTAAGATTAACTTTTTCCGTTATCGATATAGATGTATTTTTATTCGGAGTTTATTCTTTTGCAACTTTAATCATTATAATAATAAGCACAATTTTAGCCGATAAAATATCTTCACCGATTAGAAGGTTAACTAAAGCTACAACTGCCGTGGCTAGGGGCGATTTAAATGTTACTTTAAGGAATAATGATGAGGGAGAAATAGGAAAATTAATCGATGGATTTAATACTATGATAAAAGAACTTCAAAAAAATCAAACCGAGTTGGCTGCGTTGGAACGGGAGAATGCATGGAAGGAAATGGCTAAACAAGTTGCTCACGAAATTAAAAATCCACTTACCCCGATGAAGCTTGCCGTTCAGCAATTAATTGCTTCTTATAATAATAAAGATAAAAACTTTGATCCGATATTTGATAAAGTTTCAAAAACCATTTTAAACCAAATTGAAAATCTCAACTTAATTGCTTCAGAATTTTCAAGATTTGCTCGAATGCCTAATTATAATTTAAAAGTGTTGGACCTTATCCCTATTCTTCGTGATACTTCCAACTTATTTTTTGATGAGAAAATTAATATAAAAATATCTTCAGATTCTGATTCTATCTTAATAGAAGCGGATGATTCGCAGTTAAGAAGATTATTCATAAATTTAATAAGGAATTCCATTCAGGCAAAAGCTAACCGTATCGATGTTTCGATCCGGAGGGAACTAGCAGGTGTTTCAATAATCGTTAGTGACAACGGAAAGGGAATGACCGCTGAAATTAAAAGCAGAATATTTGAGCCGAATTTTACAACCAAAGATAAAGGCATGGGATTAGGGTTAAAACTTGCTAAAAGATCTTTAGAAGGGATCAACGGGAGTATTTCATTAATGGAAAGTTCAACTTCAGGAACGAAATTCAAAATTATTATTCCTGTTTTTAATAAAGATAAAGACAAATGAATACTTTAACTCCACATCAAAAAGCTGCCCTGAATATCACAAACCATATTTTACTAACAGCTAATGCCGGTTCCGGAAAAACTTTTGTTCTTTCAAAACGATATCTCGAAGTTGCGTTATCTGAAAATATTCAGTTAAGAAATATAGCTGCAATCACTTTTACCGATAAGGCAGCGAGTGAATTATATAAAAAAATTGCTAAAGAGATAGATGATAAACTTAAAGAATCATCTGATCCGAATGAAATAAATAAATTGAAAAGCATAAGGAGGCAACTTGTATCGGCAAATATATCTACTATTCATTCTTTTTGTATGGATATCTTAAGAGAACATCCTGTTGAATCTGATTTGGATGCAAACTTTATTGCAATAGATGAACAGCTTTCCAATGAGTTAATTGAATTGTCTGTTGAACAGGTGATAAAGAGTTCTATCAATGACGAAGGTAAATCAGAGCTATTAAAATATCTGATAAGGGTTTTTGCTTCGAAAGATATATTGGCTAAGGAATTAATCCACCTCGTCAAAAATCGTAAAAATGTTCTTAAAATTGACGAATTATTATATAATCGGGAAGAAAAAGAAATAGCCCGATTTTTCCATGATTCATATATCAATTTAATAGATAAGATTTTTCTTAATGATTTTGATTTTGTAATAAGAAGTTTAACCGGTATTAATGACTTTATATTGGAAAATGAACCCAACAATACTATTGCTTTGGAAGTTAAAAATCTTATTGCCCGATTATCAAAGGAAAAGGATTTTGAAAAAGTTATCAACTTATTATGTATGATAAAAAATCTAGCATTTACAAATTTCACTACAATTAGAATTAGGAGCTATTTTGATAAAAAATATAGAAAGCAAACTAAAAATGATACTAAATTTTTAGAAGAATATTTTTCATACTTAAATTATTTGGAAGATACAATCTCTAATAATAACGCAGAACCGGGATTAGCCAAATTTGGGAAAGCTATTATTCAATTATTTAATGATACTTTGAAAATATATGATGAGAAAAAAGCAGAAAATGGTTATTTGGATTACGAAGATATATTACTAAATACTCAAAAAATTATATTAAATCAGCAAGTAAAAAATTCGCTTATTGAGAAATATAAGTATGTAATGATAGATGAATATCAGGATACCAATGAAATCCAATATAATATATATTTTCCGATATTGGATGATTTAAAGAAAAATAATTTATTTGTAGTGGGTGATGAAAAACAAAGTATTTATATGTTTCGTGACGCAGAGCTGGAGATATTTACTAGAACAAGAAAAGATATTGAATCAACTTCCGGTAAGAATTTTATATTATCTTTACCCGATAGTTTTAGAATGGCGCCCGCATTGTGTTTGTTTACAAACTTACTTTTTGAAAATTTATTTCACAATCCAAAAGAATTATTTAACGAAGTATCCCATTCAAATTTGGTTTGTGCTCGAAGCGATGAATTTGAAGGGCACATTGAAATCCTGATTGCCGGAAGGGATAATGCATTAAGCTTACACAATCTTACTGAAAGTGATGCTAAACGGCAAGAAGAATTCGATAACGATGAAGCAGAATTGCTATCAAGGAGGATATTGAAATTAATAGGGTCGACTGAGAATGATGAAAAAATAAATTGGGGAGATATTGCCGTCTTATGTCGCAAACGTAAATCTTTTAAAGAACTCGAGAAGGTATTTATTAAGTTCAATATTCCCTTTATAATACTGGGTGGTAAAGGATTTTATCAAAGGCAGTCGGTTTATGACATATACAACTATTTTTCTTTTTTCCTCGATGATAAAAACGATACTTCATTAGTAGGGATATTACGCTCTCCCTTTTTCAATATATCAGATTCTCTGATATTGGAAATATCTATGCAACACGGTAACTATTATTGGGAAAAATTACAAACCTATTGTCAACAAAAAAATGAACTATTCGATATATTGAAAATACTAAGAGAGAATTTAATTTTATCCAAAAGCATAGATTCCGCCACAATTTTAAGG
>CAJXGP010000176.1 GCA_913053915.1 uncultured Ignavibacteriales bacterium
AGTTACTTCTCCTTCAATTGTAACTGTTTTTCCGGAAAGGGATTTTTTATTGGAAAAGATCTGCTTGATTTGGTTGCAAAAATGTCGCAAGAAAAAGATTCGTCATTAACAAATTTATTAGAAGGATTAAAATTGATTAGAGTGAACTCTTTTAGTGTGAACAAAAAAGATTCTAAAGCCATTATGCTGATAATGAACAAAGTAGATAAAAATCTTATAGATAAAAACTGGAAGAGAATTGTAAAGGTTAAAAACAATAACAATGTAACCAATGTATATATAAAATCCGATAATGAAGGCAATTTTGACGGATTGGTCGTAACTAATTTTCAAAAGGATGGAGAAGCCTCTTTTATAAATATTGTGGGAAGGATAAAATTAGAAACTATCGGTAAACTGGGAAAGAAATTTAATATTCCCGAACTTGGAAAAATAAAAAACAAATGAAGCGTTATATAATGAATACCAAATCGTTATCGTTACTTTTTCTACTACTTTTTATGAGCGTTTTTGTTAGCGGTTGTTTCGGTGTTGATAGTAATTTTATCAGTTTACGAAATAAAATAATTAATTCTATTCCAAGACAATTTCATAAAAATATTGAATTTTCGCTTGGTGCTTTCGGACTTTCAGCAGCTAGAGATATTATCAATTCTAATAAGGAACAGAGTAAGAATACCGATATTATTAATAAAATGCTTGATTGTATCTCTAAAGTTCAAATCAGCGTATATAAGAGCGGAGTGAATAATAGTAGAGTGAATAATCAAATTAGCATTAATCTTTCGATAGTGAATAAAATTGATAACCAAATGTATAGACGAGGTTATCAATATATTGTAAAGAACTATAGCCGCAAAGAAATGACAATGGTTTATGTAAAGCAAAATTCCGAAGGGGAATTAGCAGGTATGTATGTTATTTCTATTAATTCCGACGAATTAACTATAGTTCAGATACAAGGCGACCTTAATAAACTTTTTGAATTGATAATCAAAGATAATGCCTTAGATAAGGGCAATTTGATAGACGCCGTCACTTACAAAACGGATTGAAACTTCGATATAAAATGGGAAGGTGGATAATCAATCATGATAAAAATTGATTAACCATCTACATAAGAAATCTTAAGAATTATTTTAGACTCATCTAAATTATCAAATAAATGTGAGAGATATCATTTAACGGCAATTAAAAATTGTTTTATATAATATAATGGAATCATTGAAGGTATTTATATTAACTGGTGAATGGATGGACTTGAGGGGTCGAAACATTATTCGACTAATCGGAAAATCTTCCGAATCCATTCCCGTTGAAATTATAATTTCAAAAAATAATCCTGTATTTTTTATAGAGTGCGTAACGCCATCATTTTCACTTCAGGCGCCTTTCAAAAGGAAACCGGTAAAGTTAAAAAATTTTAACGGCAGAGCCGTTGACGCCGTCTATTTTAATTCGCAGCGCGACCTTCTAATAAGCTCTAAAGAATTGGAAGAAAGAAATATTATAACCTTTGAATCAGATATTGATCCGGTGAGAAGATATCTGATGGAAAGATTCGTCAACGCGCAAATAAAAGTAACAGGTGATGTAATTCAAAAAGATAATATGATCCGGTTTAACAATCCGGAAATTGAACCGTGTGAAATCAACCCGGATTTTGTAGTTGCATCCATTGATATAGAAACAGGGATAAAAAATACCAAATTATATTCGATTGCAATTCATCTTACCGCTAAAAATAAAAATGAAAAATTAATATTTATAGTTGGAAAACAATTGAGGGGCGCTCCATCATATTTCCACTGGTTCGAATCGGAAAAGGATTTATTAATTACGTTTATTAAATGGATTAAAGAGGCAGACCCTGATATAATAATCGGATGGCATGTAATAGGATTTGATCTAATGTTTTTAGAAGATAAATGTAAAGAATATTATATCCCCTTTGAAATAGCCCGGACAAACGGCAGAGTATTTTTGAGATATCGAAAATCCGGAGGTTATTTTGCAAGCATTACCGGAAGGGTAGTTATTGATGGTCCGCCTGCATTAAGATCTTCGTTCTTTAATTTTGAAGACTTTAAACTTGAGACAGTCGCACAAGAATTGCTTAGCGAAGGGAAAATTATCGCCTCCGATAAAAATAAAGTAAAAGAAATCGAAAGATTATACAAAGAAGACAAAATCACGCTGGGTGAATACAATCTCCAGGATGCTATTCTTGTAACTGATATATTCAAAAGGGCAAGTTTAATTGAACTTAGTATCCGCCGGTCTCAACTTTCCGGGCTGTTAATGGATCAGCTTGGTATGATGACACATGCGTTTGATCATTTTTTCCTTCCACGGCTGCATCGTGAAGGATATGTTGCACCCAACATCAAAGATATTCAGGAAACTAAACATACTGCCGGCGGATATGTTATTGAGCCCAAACCCGGAATTTATGACGCCGTTATTGTGCTTGATTTTAAAAGCCTTTATCCTTCAATTATCCGTACTTTTAAAATTGATCCTCTCTCAAAATTAATGAACAATGTTGAACCTGTTGAAACACCTAATGGATATAAATTTTCATTCACTAAACACATCTTGCCCGAATTTATTGAACAGTTAATGGAGCAACGGGCTCTTGCAAAAAATAAAAATGACAAACAACTAGCTCAAGCTATTAAGATATTGATGAACAGTTTCTACGGTGTGATGGGTTCATACGGTTGCAGGTTTTATCATTCCGATCTTACAAATGCAATAACAAGGACAGGACAATTTCTACTCCTTGAAAGTAAAAAATATCTTGAGAAAAAAAATTATTATGTAATCTACGGCGATACGGACTCGCTTTTTGTAAAATTAAAACCCGATGATGGAAATATAGCTTCCGAAAAAGGGAGAAATATAGCGGAAGAATTAAATGACTACTGGCAAACAAGATTATCCGGCGAATTTCATGTTTTTTCATACTTAGAGATTGAGTATGAAAAATTCTATCGCAAATTTATTATCACCCCTACCAGAGGAAGCGAAGCGGGTGCGAAGAAAAGATATGCCGGCCTTTTGGTAAATAACGGCACTGAACAACTGGAATTTGTTGGAATGGAATTCGTTCGTTCTGATTGGACCAGGCTCGCTAAAGAATTCCAGGTTGAGTTGTATAAAAGAATTTTTGGAAATATGGAAATTGATAATTGGCTGAGGGATTTCGTTCGTAAAGTTAATTGCGGCGGTTTTGACGACAAATTAATCTATCGTAAAAGGCTGCGGAAAAATATTGAAGATTATAAAAAGAATATTCCTCAGCATGTTAAAGCGGCAAAATTGCTTAACCAAAACGACGGTATAGTTTATTACGTAATAACCAAACGCGGTCCTGTCCCGGTAGAATTGAAACATAATGATATAGATTACCAGCATTATATCGATAAGCAAATCAAACCGGTTGCCGATTCCGTGCTTGTCCTTCTTGATAAATCATTCGACGCTATTGTAAATACAAGTCAGTTGAGTTTTTTCTAATATGTATTTTTAAACCGGTTTATTTAGAATAATTCTTAGTTAGAAACACATTCCTAATAAAATAGTTATCGAAAATATAATACTAAAACTGAATTATGTTACTACAGAGGTGGGTATAAAAATTGTAGTCAAGTTACGAATTAAGACAAACGCAAAAGAGATAAAATAGTTTTAAGAACAGATCGTAATTAAAGCCAATCTGCAACTACGGCATCCATCATCCTTTGAATAAGTTCATGATTAAGTTCAACGATTTTTTCTTTTCGTGGAATCGGTTTAAATGCATGTTCAGGATCATGAAAATACTCCGGGATATTTTGTGATATTTTTTCACCCCACTGTTTACGAAAATTTTGCGGAATTTTATCCGGTACTTTATAACCGAACATTATCAAATAAAGTATTGCCCAAATTCTAGGAGCGGCAGTTAATGAATAACCTCCGCCGAGCGTAAACAAAGCTCTTCCATTACAAAATTGATCTGCAAGCTCAACTACACGTCGGTAAATCCTTTCAAAGTCTTGTGTAGTTAACATTAAATCGGCTAGGGGATCTGAAAAATGTGCATCTGTACCTGCTTGAACAACCAGAGCATCCGGTCTAAACCATGACAAAGCGGGAACTACTACTCCATTTAAAACATCGAGATACGAATCTCCTTCCGTAAAAGGTTCCAAGGGCAGGTTAAGTTTTAACGAACGCCCCAACCCACGCCCAAGCTCATGTATCCACCCTGTTCCGGGGAATAGATATTCACCGGATTCGTGAAGTGAGATTGTCATAACTTTATCATCCGAATAAAAAATTTCCTGAACTCCATCACAGTGATGAACATCCAAATCAAGGTAGGCAACGTGCCATCCGGCTTTTGTCATTTCTTTAATAGCTAATGCAATATCATTATATAAACAAAAGCCTGCCGCAAGATTCCGATGAGCATGATGAAAACCTCCGCCAAATTGGAGTACCTTTTTTGCTTTGTTTCCCAACAGCAATTTAGCTGCAAATAAAGTCCCTCCTGTCTGATTACGCGCTCCTTCAGCCATCCCCTTTACTATAGGATTGTCTAAATTACCCAAGCCGTAATTTTCTGCTTCCTTTAAAATTTCACCATTGCTTACTTTCTCAACTACATCCACATAAGAAGGTTCATGAATCTCATACAATAAGTCGGGAGCTATAGATTCCGGTTTTAACGGCTTTTTTAAATAGCCTAATTTATTAATGAGATCAAGTGTCATTTCCACACGTATTGGATTAAAGGGATGGGTATCACCTAGATTATACTTCTTATAATTTGGGTTATAAACTATTTGACACATGATATATGAATAGGCCAAATTACCTTAAAACCGGAATTACAAAGCGCCTCGGCAAGAACTTTAATTTCCATAGTACCTACTCTTAAAACAAGCCTGATATTCTCATCTTTTTCGGGATAGGTTAAAATTGAATTAATATTAACATTCCGCTGAGCAATAAGATTTGTTAATCTCGCTAGTTCACCTGAACGATTCGGAAGGCGCACATCCAATCGTCCCGACGGTCTGTTGATACCTGTTAATAGAAGAAGTGCATCTAATAAATCTGTGCTTGTAACTATTCCAACAAGCTTTGAAGCTTCTACTACCGGAAGACACCCGATTTTCATTTCCCTCATTAATTGTGCAGCTAATTCAATAGGATCTGACGGATAGATTGTTTTCACAGGATGACTCATAATATTTTGTACCGCGCTGGCCGGATCAAATGGGTGCTGAGCTAATTTACTGGTAGCAAGTCTTAAATCTCTATCGGTTACCATACCAATTAGTTTATCTCCCTTAATAACAGGCAGATGTCTGATTCTCTTTTCATTCATTAAACTATAAGCTTCACTCAATTTCATATCAGGCGTAATGGTAGTAATATTTTTATTCATTATTTCACGAATTAACATTATATTTCCTATTATTACAGTATTATTACTCCGGCAGATTAAAAAGGCTGTATTTAATT
>CAJXGP010000177.1 GCA_913053915.1 uncultured Ignavibacteriales bacterium
ACTGTTAATTTTTCAATATAAATCCCTTTTTGGTTCCGGCTTGTCCAGGTTAGGCAATTGGCAAATAACAAACCTTCCGGCTCAAAAGGCTCAATTATTTTCGACGGTTTAAGTGATTTGGGAAAGCCGTTAAAAATCGGCATTTACATTGTTTACTTCGAAGCAATAAATCAAAATTCGTGGTGTTAACATAATGAAATAATTTTATATTCAACTCCACAAGGAGATATAAAAGTTGAGGTTTTTCTTCAAAATTGTGATACATCAACTCCAAATGTATTGTTTAATTCTTTGCAAGCTGCTTTGAAATAACTTTGAGAATATCGTTTATATTAATCTCATAGCTTTCGGAAATCTTGTTTTTTTGGTGTTTATGATGTGGAAAGGTTTTTACTTTTTTGTGGTGCGGAGCATTATCCCAACGGCAAATCAAATCACCATTTTTTTCTGCCACTGATATGAATAATTTCGCTCTTTTTGATCAGTGTACTATCTGATGAACAACTCCGATTTATCAACAAGAATTGTAGAAATATTAATATAAAACCCAAATTCGAAATTTTTAAATACTAAAAGTTCATAAGAAGATACAACCGTAGAATTATCAAGCGACTTTAAAATTTCCATCATCAAAGTCTTTTTTGTTTTTTTTCAATTCATCATATACTCTGCGAAAAGCCTTCCACTCAAGGTAATCATCCCACTTTGAAAATTTTTCTTTTTGATTTTTTAAAGATTCTTCGAATTCATCAAAATCTGTTTGATACTTTTTCTTAAATAAAGATAGCTTTTCTTCTGCGATATGAAGCTCATAAATTAAGTTTGTATAGTAACATTTTTTTGCAGTTTCTATTTCGATTGTCATTATTCATCCCAATGTTTATCGCAATAATGTAGAATATATTTTTCTTAAAATCAGGAGTTCTAAGGGTCATCTAATAATCACGTTTCCTTATTCTAAAATATTTTTAAAATTAACAAGAACCGTGAAAAAATCTTCTTTGTTCAAAAGTTCGTTTGGTAGCTTTGAAATATCATCTGCAGTAACTAGATCAATTTTCTCTATAACTCCTTCAATAGTTTTAGTTCTACCTAAATTACTGATTATGCCGAACGTATCATTCGTTTGGTAGTGCCTTTATAGATTGATGAGCAGATTCTGCATACCCCCAAAACAAATGCATTATAACAGTGAGTTATTCCATCAGAAATTATTACCAACATAAACATGTTCGTATTATAATAGAGGGTTAATGGATTTTAGTTATACTTAAAATATACTTTGAAATCTATATGAGTTTTAGTCATATTTAAAATAAAAAATGCGAGAAAAATGGAAATAATTCCACGTCCAAAATATTTTGGTAGGGTAAAACCTTTCATCAAAAAAAACATAATTAAAGTATTAGTCGGTCAGCGGAGAACAGGGAAGAGTTTTTTCTTAAAATGGCTGCAAAAAGAAGTTTTATCCAAAGATAAAAAAGCAAACATTATTTACCTTGATAAAGAATTGTACAAATACGATTTTATCAAAACGGAAAAAGATTTATTCAAATATTTACAAAAAAGAATCAGTAATAATTACAACTACATATTTATTGACGAAGTTCAAGAAATTAATGGATTTGAAAAAATCCTTCGCGATTTAATAAATAGAAAAAACGTAGATATTTACATTACCGGAAGTAACGCACGTATATTTTCCAGCGATTTGGCAACATTTCTTTCCGGCAGATATATCGAAATAAAAGTTAATCCGCTTTCTTATAACGAATTTTTGAACTTTCACAATCTTAAGAACAACGAAAACTCATTAACGGATTACCTAAAATACGGCGGTATGCCTTACCTAAGAAATCTAACCCTCAATGATGACAATGTTTTCCCTTACTTAAAAAGTATTTATGATACTATTTTGTTAAAGGATATCGTTGCACGGTATAAATTAAGAAATGTTGAGTTTCTTATTAGGCTAACATTTTATCTTGCGGAGAATACAGGAAATATTATCTCCGCAAAAAAAATAAGTGATTATTTGAAAAGTCAAAGAATTAATATTCCTGTAAACACAATCATAAACTACATCGGTTATTTAACAAACACATTTTTAATTGATAGAATTTCCCGACAAGAAATTGAAGGCAAAAAGGTATTTGAAATAAATGAAAAATTCTTTTTCGAAGATTTTGGATTACGAAACTCATTAATTGGATTTAAACCGCAAGATATTTCTAAAATATTGGAAAATGCCGTTTATATGCACTTGATATTTTTGGGCTATCAAATAAAAGTTGGTGTTACAGCAGGAAAAGGAATAGATTTTGTCGCCTCTAAAAATGATAAAAAAGTTTATATCCAGGCATGCTATTTACTTGCAGATTCAATATATTTGTTTACACCGGTATTGAAAGGGATTGGAAAGTTATCAAAGCCTATAAAAATCCATTGGTTAGATAAACATTACTATTGAGATAGTTTTGACTCCTTGACCTTGAGGTATTACTTTGACGATTTAATTTACTGTGAAAATCAGTGTCTAATCATTTTAAACTTACCACACCTTCAATAGTTGCTGCTTTTGTTTTATGAAGATCAAAAACGATAACTTTATTCTTACCTTTTTTTAAAAATGTCGCCGGTAAAAACAATCTTTGTTGAGGACCAATATTCCAGTATCTTCCAAGGTTATGACCGTTTACCCAAACTATTCCCTTATCCCATTTGCTCATATCCAAATAAGTATCTCCTAATTTTTTAAGATTAAAAGTTCCTTTAAAAAAAATACCCGGTTTATTTATTTTCATTTTATTATGAAATTTTAAATTCGATATAAACGACGAGTTCATAGGCAAGTTATAAACATTCCAATTCATCAAAGTAATCCCATTTAATGTTACTCTGTCCGTTATTCCTTTTCTATCGATTAAATATTGTCCGTAGTTTATTCTACCCATTGCTTCTACTAAAATTTCCAATTCCTTAGCCGGTTTTTTTGTTTTCGGCAGTTCGATTGAATCCTGTCCTTTTGAGCGATCGATATTTCCAATATATTTTTCGTCAATATAAATATTTGCATAATCGTGAAGGTAGGTAATTTGTAAATTTCCGGAATGCGGACCAATAAGCTTGGTTTCGTACAAAATGAAACCGTGATATTGATTATAAAATTCCATCGGTTCCGGTTGAACGGAAGAAACCGGTTTAGGCAGATTGTCAAAAATAGAAGCGGTTTCGTTCAATTTTATCACCGGAATTGTAATCACCGGTAATGAAGGTGGTAATTGAGCAAGGTTTTTACCAATCGGCAAATAACCTTCAAATAATTTTCTGATAGCAAAATATTTTTGAGTAGGTTGTCCCATTTCGTTAATTGGAGCATCATAATCGTAACTTGTAATAGCCGGTTCGTAGGTTTTCCCCATGTTTGCACCTGCAGTCCATCCAAAGTTTGTACCGCCATCAACCACATAAATATTAAACGATTTTTTATTATTCATTAGCCAATGCAGATCTTTTAAAATTTTCGGGATACCAACAGTCGTCCATTTTTCACCCCAATGCGTTAGCCCACCGGAATAGTACTCACTACAAAACACCGGAACATTAGGTTCAAATTTATAAGCAATATCAAATTGTTTTTCATTTATTGCCGGGTCTAACCCGATAATTAATCCCGGAAGGGTTCCGGCTTCAAGCATTGCTCGTGATGCACCGTTTGCAGTATAGAAAGGAATATTTATTCCTGCCTGCTGCCATAGCGCTTTAAGATTTCTCAGATAAGATTTATCGTTTCCATAACTTCCGTATTCATTTTCAATTTGAAGCATTATGATTGGTCCACCCTCTGTGATTTGTAAATCTCTGATTTGGTCAGCCAAATGATTTATATATTTTTTTACGGCGGTCATAAAAGTATTATTCATACATCGGACTTTAATATCGGGAGTACTCAACAACCAAGGCGGCAATCCACCGAAACTCCATTCGGCAGAAACATACGGTCCAGGGCTAACCAAGACCAAAAGCCCCATATCTTCGGCAATCTCAACAAATTTTCTGATATTATTATTGCCGTTGAAATTCCATTTGCCGGGTTCAGGTTCAACTGCATTCCAAAAAACATAAGTGGCAACAGTATTTAATCCCATCGCTTTTATTTTATGTAAGCGATCTTTCCAGTACCGGTATGGAATTCGCTGAAAAGACATTTCACCTGACATAATTTGAAACGGCTTGCCGTTTAATAGGAATTGAGTTCCTTTAATTTTGAAAGTTTGTGCGGAAACCGTTAAAAACAATAAACATGATATTATTAACGGAGAAGCAATTTTTTTAAGCATGATTTCCTCCAGCTAAATTAAATATAACGAATCTATTTATTGTATAAGGAATATCTAAAAAGATCATTTTTTAATTTTAAATATTAAGAAAAATATCTCATTAAAAGAGACTCATAAATTTCATATCAATTAAACAGTAAAATATTTATATTATTTTGTAAAGTCTAAAATAATTAATATTACAATTAATTTTTCTATTTTTGAAAAAATTATAATCAATTAATTAGGGAGAACTAAAATGGCAGTAAAAAAAATTCTTATGATTGTTGGGGATTTTGTTGAAGATTATGAAGTGATGGTTCCTTTTCAAATGTTGTTAATGGTGGGCCATACGGTACACGCTGTTTGTCCGGATAAAAAAGCCGGGGAAACAGTAAAAACAGCCATCCATGATTTTGTCGGTGATCAAACTTATGTTGAATTACCGGGTCATAGATTTAAACTGAATGCAGATTTTGACGAAGTAAAACCGGAAGATTATGACGCGCTTGTATTACCCGGCGGAAGAGCGCCGGAATATTTACGCTTGAACAAAAGAGTAATAGAAATTGTAAAACATTTCGGTGAAAAAGATAAACCGATTGCCGCAATCTGTCATGGTCCTCAAATATTAGCTGCTGCAGATATGCTTAAAGGAAAACATATGATTTCTTATCCGGCAGTTGGACCTGAATGCATTATTTCAGGAGCTAAATACGGCGAAATTAGTCAAAATGTAGATAACGCAATAACCGACGGTAATCTTGTAACCGCTCCTGCATGGCCGGCTCATCCTGAATGGATTAGACAATTTTTAAAAGTACTTGGGACAAAAATTGAACCATAATCGGAAACAGACATGATTTCCGGATTTGTCTAACGACTTTTAGGCCGGGACTATTAAATTTGTAACTGTCTCAAAAGTATCTATTGTTATTTCAAATGAATGTGAGAATTCAATAATAAAAAGTTACTCACGTTTGTTTGTTCTTCAGAATGACGGTATGGTATTTTTGAGACGGCTCGCAATCAAATCCGGAAATTATCTTCCGGAATTTCAACTTGGTGCATTAAGAATTTCTCAAATAATTCAGTAATTTTACTCAATTGTTGAAACATTTTTTTTTCTTAGATTAATAACACATCATTTATTAATAGAGCTTCTGCAAAATAAACGTTCTGTCATTTCGAACCCGTTTT
>CAJXGP010000178.1 GCA_913053915.1 uncultured Ignavibacteriales bacterium
AAATTGCTTTGTGATTTTCAATTTCTTTACTCCTTACTAAATAACTTTAATGTTAAATTATTTGGGTATAGTTTATTTTTTAATTGTAATTATGCCGCCGGTAAATAGCCCAAATAGTAATCGATAACCAAACACACATGGTTCTACAGGCTAAAAATAAAAGAAAAAAATTTCTTATAAATGTTATTCGTCAGGTCGGTGAGATTGATGCCCCGTACGAATTAACAAATGTAATATAAAGAATTTTTTACTGTTAAAACAATATTAAAGTGCTCTATACCACTTTTTATTCAATTTATTTTAAAGCCTACTTTAAAAAGTACCGAGGTGTCATTCTGAACTGCCTGTCCGCCTCAGGTGGAAAGTGAAGAATCTCTAACCCATTGTAAAATAAGAGGTTCTTCAGTCACCTTGTCCCTTCAGAATGACTCTATTGAGCTTTTTAGAAAGGACTCATTTCATATTAAAAAAAATTACTTTCAAAATATTATTCTCGTAATATTTGTACTTGGATAAGTGTGGAAGAGAAATCAAATGTTCAACTTTAGCCGGGTTTTATGAATTTTTTTTATGTTATGGCATGATTAACAATCTAAAGATGTTCGAGAGCACTAATTTTAAAAATTTGATTTTATATAATTATAATTATAATAAATTTTTTTATTGTATTAGGATAGTTTATTGCATTTTAAAAATGTAAGTGATCTAAAGTTGAATATTATGTTTTTGTTACAAATGCCGGTGCACTATAAATTAAAAAAACAGGTAATTTGTTAGTCGTGTGTAATCTAATGCATACACAGGTTCTTATCCCTTAGTTTTCGATAATACAAAATGGATTTGGAAATGGGAAAAAACATTGAACTGAGGACAATAAAAGATTGGGAAGATTTTAATCAAAATAAAGATGGTTCATTTGATACAATCATATTTAAATATAGTCCGATATGCCCGATTAGTATCTCAGTTGAAGGTATGTTTGATGAATGGTTATCAAATTTATCAGGTGAGATAAAGTTGAATTGTATAAAAATTAATGTACTAACTTCTCGACAGCTAAGTCGTAAGATAGCCGAAGATATTAAAATAAAACATGAATCTCCGCAATTAATATGGCTAACGTCAGAAGGCGAATTGAAATGGACGGATAGCCACTATTCTATAACTGAATCAAAACTAAATGAGATGTTAAACAAATAAATTTATTCCTATTTTTTTATTATTAAATCTTTTTTAAAGATTATTATCTGAAAGCAATTTATCTGAAAATCAGTTAATTATTTGAAATGCAAATAAATTGGGAAAATAATTGCGGAAAGAATATGATTCGGAACATAGTAGCAATAGTATTTCCGTAAGTGACAGGTACGGGTGAATTTAAACAACTTTTTAATATGAGAAATATGATGTAAAATAATAGCCCTCAAACACAGATTATTTTTTGTTTTTCAAATACTTTGAAGCATTAAATAAATTTTAAGTTAAAATGAATTCAGTTAAAATAATAAAAATATTATCCGTGAAAAAATGATCTATTACGGAACTTCTAAAAAATTATATCGTCTAAACAAATTGTTTAAAGGCACAAATTTTTTAGGTTAATTACAATAAATAATAAATTTTTTCTAAAAAGCGTATTTTATCTAACATTTCGTTTTTGAAAAGTTTTCCTTCTCTTAGACAAGGATGGCGCAAGAGTTTTTTTAACTTTTAGATTCTTTTCAATATATGCGAATTAACTTTTCAGAATGGATTCAATCATTAAGAAATTTTTTTAATAAAAAAATCACAAGTTAAAAATGAGTATCGAAGTAACTAATCTTACCAAACAATACGGACTTCAAAAAGCGATCGATAACATATCTTTCCAAGTAAATACCGGCGAAATATTAGGGCTTCTCGGTCCTAACGGTGCAGGGAAAACAACAACGATGAAAATCATAACTTGTTTTATGGCACCTACCGGCGGAGATGTTAAAGTAAATAATATTTCAATTTATGAAGATAAAAAAAAGATCAAGAAGAAAATCGGTTACCTTCCGGAAGATAATCCATTATATTTTGAAATGCCTGTTTTAGAATACTTATTCTTTACCGCTGAACTTCAAAGTATTAAGAAGAGTGTTATTCCCGATAGGATTAGGGAAATGGTTCATGTATGCGGATTGGATATTGAAAAGCATAAGAAAATTGGTGAGTTATCAAAAGGTTACCGTCAAAGAGTTGGATTAGCGCAAGCGATGATACATGACCCGGAAATCTTGATTTTGGATGAACCTACAACAGGTCTGGACCCGAATCAAATTATTGAGATAAGAAAGTTAATTAGGGAAGTAGGTAAGGAAAAAACAGTTATTTTAAGTACTCATATTCTATCTGAAGTTGAAGCAACTTGTAATAGAATATTAATAATTAATCAAGGTAAAATAGTTGCTGATGGAACTTCAGCGATGTTAAGAAAGCAAGCTCAAGGAGAAGAGATATTACGTATTCAAATATCGGAATACACTAACAATGATCTAGTTGCTTCTGCTTTACAGTCATTAGAAACTGTTGGAATGATCGATCCGGTCAGTGATAGTCCAGGGTCATTTATGGTACAAAGCAAAAACAAGCAGTCTTCTCGTAAATCTATTTTTCAATTATGCGTACAAAACAATTGGATTCTTACAGAACTGACTCCAATTGAAACGAAACTTGAAGATATTTTTAGAGAATTAACAACAAATTAAATTAAGATATTATGGATAAAATTTGGGTAATTACAGTAAGAGAACTTCGCACATTCTTTGATTCTTTAACCGCTTACATTTTAATAGTTTTGTTTTTGGGATTAAGCGGATTTTTTACATGGTTGTTCGGATCCGATATTTTCTTTATCGGTCAGGCAACTTTACAACCTTTCTTTTCGGTTGCATATTGGACATTATTTTTCTTTATACCTGCATTGACCATGAAAATGCTTGCAGAAGAAAAAAAATCGGGTACTATTGAATTACTTTTAACCAAAGCTGTTACCGATTGGCAGGTAATTTTCGGAAAATTTTTAGCATGCTTGTTATTGATAATTATAGCATTACTTTTAACGCTTCCATACTACATTACTTTATTATGGCTAGGCCCAATTGATACAGGGGTTGTCATTTGCGGATATATCGGCTTAATTTTGATGAGTACCGTTTATATAGGTATTGGTTTATTTGCCAGTAGTATAACAAGCAACCAGATAGTAGCTTTTTTACTTTCCCTAGTTATAGGAGTATTTTTCCTAATAATATTTAATGTGTTCGCAAATAGTTTTACAGGTTTATTAGGTGAAATATTTAACTATTTGAATCTGCAAACTCATTTTGATTCATTAGCGAGAGGTGTTGTTGATACCAGAGATATAATTTATTTTCTAAGCATCTCTTTGTTTGCCTTAATTTTAGCTGAAACATCATTATCTAAACGAAATATAGTAGATTGAAAGAACTATGTTAACAAAGAAAAAAATTTTAACTTCGGTTATTTTATTATTCGGTATATTATTGTTAATAAATATCCTCGCGAATCGTTTTTTTATAAGACTCGATTTTACAGCCAACAAAGAATATACTTTAAGCCAGGCAACTAAAAATATTCTTGCTCAATTAAATGGTCCGGTTACGGTAACAGCCTATTTTTCGGAAAATCTTCCGCCCAACATTGCTTTAGTTAAAAGTAATTTCCGAGATATGCTAGTTGAATATAATGATGCATCGGGTGGTAAAGTAGTTTATAATTTTATTAATCCAAATAAAAATCGAACAACGGAAATAGAGGCTCAAAGAGCAGGCATAAGACCAATACTAATTAATGTCCGTGAACGCGATCAAATGAAACAACTGAGAGCTTATTTGGGCGCTGTTTTAAATTATGAAGGTAAAAAGGAAATAATTCCATTCATTCAACCCGGCTCGGCAATTGAATATGCATTATCTTCCAACATTAAAAAAATGACCTTAAAGCATAAAACACAAATTGCATTCCTTCAAAGTAACGGTGAACCAAGCCTTTCCGAATTACCACAGTTGAAATCTCAATTATCGGTTATGTATGATATAAACACCGTTAAATTTAATGATTCTACGGGAATACCTATAAGATATAAAACGCTTGTTATTATTGCGCCGTCCGATACCATTGCTCCAGCTTATCTAAAGCAATTGAGCAAATATCTTGCCGAGGGAGGTAGAATATTGATAGCATTAAATAGAGTAAAAGGGAATCTCTCAAATGCAACCGGTGTTTCCGTTTATACAGGTTTGGGAAAATGGTTGAACCACAAAGGGGTTGATGTTGAAGATGCGTTTGTAGTAGATCAAGAATCCGGGAACGTTATGGTTCGTCAGCAGCAAGGTATGCTCGTTATGAATACACCGGTAAAATTTCCATATTTACCTATTATTACAAATTTTTCGGACAATCCGATAACAAAAGGCGTTGAATCGGTTTTAATGCCCTTTGTAAGCCCTATTAAAATATTACCGGAAGATAGTACTTTGCATGTAGTGTCTCTTGCATTTACATCGAAAAGATCCGGAATTAGAAGACCACCTGTATATTTTAATATTACAAAACAATGGACTAGTGCCGATTTCCCGGTATCTTCTTTATCTGTTGCAGTAGCTATTGACGGTAAAATCGTCGGTAATCATTATTCTAAAATGGTTGTATTTGGCGATGGTGATTTTGCTACAAACGGCTCAGGTCGAAATTCACAAAGATTATCTCCCGACAATGTGAACTTAATGGCTAATGCTATAGATTGGTTATCCGATGATACCGGATTGATTGGATTGAGAACAAAAGGCATTACTTCTAGACCGTTAAAAGCGGATATCTCAGTAGGTACAAAAACACTGGTTAAATATATCAATTTCCTTTTACCGATTTTTTTAATTATCGGTTACGGAATTATTCGTTACAGAATTAGAAGAAGACAAAGAAGTAAATGGATGAGTGAACATTATGTTTAATAAGCTTTCAACCAAAACTCTGTTAATTATCTTTACCCTGCTTTTAGTGGCTGTCGTAATTTATATGTATTACGATTCTACCCATGGTGAAAGGACTTTTCGCAGCAGCCTAGTATCTATCGATACGGCGGATGTTACTGCAATTTATCTGTATCCGAAGGCTACCAAACACCGGGAGGTTAAGTTATTTAAAGATGATAATCAATGGAAAGTTAGTCTTAAAGGTAATAGAAGTGTTTTGGTCTCTAAAGGAAAGGTGAAAAACTTAATTACTCAACTTCTGCAGATAAAACCTGTCAGCGTTGCCGCTCAAAATAAAAGTAAATGGAGTGAGTATAATGTTGATTCTTCCGGTACGGAAGTTAAAGTTTACGAAGACAATAAAAATACTTTAGATTTGACAATTGGGAAATTCACCTATCAACGACCCCGTTCGATGATGACTTACGTTCGTGTTGCCGGAGACGATAACGTATATTTGGTAAATGGATTTGTTGGCTGGTCATTTAATC
>CAJXGP010000179.1 GCA_913053915.1 uncultured Ignavibacteriales bacterium
CCTGCTACACGCAATGCGTTTAACAAGACATTAGCGTGCATTGAACAAATAAATACAAATGAAAAATGAGTATTTGAGACATACTTTATCAACTATTGCTTATAGATTTAAAAAATCTGTAAAAAATGTAGATGTTGAATTTGGTAATTTTACTTTAGGCAAAGGAAGTAGAACTCCTAATGAAATTATTAACCATATGTATTACGTTTTAAGTGCTGCAAGGGTTTATATTTTGGAGGAAAGGTTCCAAAAAGAACTACCCGAAAAACTTAATTTGAAATCAGAGATTGACAGATTTAATTTAGAACTTAAAAACGTAGACAATATTCTTGCGGACAAAGATCTTGGAATGAATTATTCAAAGCGATTGTTACAAGGTCCATTCTCTGATATTCTTACCCATATTGGACAAATTTCAATGCTGAGTAGATTAAATGGAAATCCGATTAAGGGTGAAAATTTTTTCTCTGCTTCAATAACGACCGGTATAACTTGAAATGTGGGAAATGAAAACGCACGGTAACATGTATACAGCAAAGAGGGCAATTAGTGCTAAACCGAAAAGTCTGTGCGTTTTGCAAAGTCCGCTAAATCGTTGATTCGAATTTTAAAATGAATAAATTAAAAACAAAATACAACGTTTTGGCTCAGAGCAAACTTCAAAGTTCAGTGCTTTCTACTGCCCTACTTTTCATATACTAATCATTGGTGCACAATTAATAAATAAACATTCAAGGTATATAGAAAAGAACATAGAATATTGGATAATTACTTCTTTAAAGAGAAATAAATTATGGCAAAAAGTAAACATAGGAAGAAAAAAAATATTGTTATAAAAGTGACAAAAAAGAAAGAACTGAATATCAAGGAAGAGATTAAATATATTATTAAATGTGCAATAAATTTTGAAACAAAAATTATGTCTATTAATGAATTGATTCTTTTTTGTACGGAAACCGGGGATGCATGGCTATTAGATATAGCTGATGATTTAGCACTAGATCTTGCAAGGGATAGAGTTAAACAAGAGTTTTCTGTTATTGATATGCCTTACCAATTTGGGGTAGAGTGGAAATACAACTATATAATTGATAACGAAAAATTTATATATATTGATAAAACCGGACTATCAAGAATAATTATCGGTTATCCTACTGAAAGGCTTTCAGAAATAATACACAAGAGTAAATATTTGAGTAGCAAGAATTAATACCAAATGGAAAAGAGAAAGTAGAAGCGTATAACAAAGTATTAAAAAATATATGGCAAACGAGGATTTAGAAGGTTCAGTATTCTCAACAGACTTTCTGCCTAGTTGACAGGAAAACAGATTCAAAAGCCATACGTTTTTTATACAGAGCCGTTAGGCGTAATATCAGAACTCCTGACTTATCGTAAATTAAACTGTCTCAGTTTTCCGATGTATCGTAATCATATTTCAAAATCATTTATTTTACTACCTATTATCAATTAAGGTTATTATTTCACTCCAGGATTTTGTAATCTATCCAATATTAGAATAGAGTCAAATCAGTTAAGGGGGTGGAATAGAATAACTTGAATATAATGCAAGAATAAATAACTGTTATTAAACACTTTAGGAATTATAATTCGATAACTTATTTTATTCCACCCCCTAAGTAATTTACAATACATAAAATCAAAGTTTACTTTTTTTTTGTTGTAACTTTGAGTGTTTTGCCTAATTCTTAATTATCGAGATTTATTTAAAATTGATAATATAATTTCGTTCCAATAATCATTCCCCTTTATTATTCTTGTACTAAAATAATTCTGTTATCGGATAAAAAGAATTAAATTAGAATAATAAGTTTAAAAATTTTGAGAAGGAGAAATAAAATGGCAATTCAAACAATTAACCCTGCAACCGGGGAGATAGTAAAAACTTTTAACGGACTATCAATTGACGAACTCGGGAAAATAATTAAAGACTCAAATTCAGCTTTCAATAATTGGAAGAAAACCGCTTTTGCAGAACGCAGCAAATTAATGTTTAACGCAGCAAAAGTATTAAGAGAAAATAAACAGCGATATGCAGAAATATTAACATTAGAAATGGGTAAACCGATTTTACAAGCGTACTCCGAAGTTGAAAAGTGTGCTTGGATTTGTGATTATTATGCGGAAAATACAGAAAAAATGTTATCAAAAGAAATTATTAAAACCGATGCAAGTGAAAGTTTTGTACAATTTGATCCGCTTGGGGTTGTACTTGCCGTTATGCCGTGGAATTTTCCGTACTGGCAGGTTTTTCGTTTTGCAGCACCGGCTTTGATGGCTGGAAATGCCGGAGTACTAAAACATTCATCCAATGTGCCGATGAGCGCACTCGCAATTGAAGAAGTGTTCAATAAAGCGGGTTTCCCTGAAAATATATTCCGGACTTTGTTAATCAATTCTTCTTTAGTAAAAGCCGTTATCGAAAATCCTTTGGTAAAAGCCGCTACTTTAACCGGAAGCGAATATGCAGGTAGAAAAGTTTCTGAAGTAAGCGGTAGAAATTTAAAAAAGACCGTTTTGGAACTTGGCGGAAGCGACCCGTTTATTATTTTAAATGATGCGGATTTAAATGCTGCTGTAAAAACAGGAGTTACAGCAAGGCTTATAAACAATGGACAAAGCTGTATTGCTGCAAAGCGGTTCATTGTTGTTGAAGATGTTTACGATGAATTCGAATCGAAGTTTGTTGAGAAAATGAAAAAAATAATAGTTGGCAATCCGATGGATGAATCAACTGAATTAGGACCGCTTGCAAGGGAAGACCTGCTTCTTGAACTTAATCAACAAGTTCAAAATAGTGTAAAAGCAGGTGCAAAAATTTTAACAGGCGGTAAGCGCTTAGAGAGGAAAGGTTTCTATTACCCACCGACGGTAATTTCAAATGTTAAAAAAGGGATGCCTGCTTATAGCGAAGAATTATTTGGACCTGTTGCAATTTTTATTAAAGCTGTTGATGTAAACGATGCCGTTAGAATTGCAAACGATACAGACTTCGGCTTGGGAGCATCTATTTGGACAAATGATATTGAAAATGCAAAAAAGCTTGCCACCGCTATTGATTCCGGTGCCGTCTTCATCAACGGATTAGTTAAATCGGATCCCCGTTTGCCTTTTGGCGGTGTAAAATTATCGGGTTACGGCAGAGAGCTTTCACATTATGGAATTAAAGAGTTTGTCAACATAAAATCAGTATGGATTAAATAAAATACTGATGGCATAATGTAACGGTTTTCACAGATGATTAATTGTGTATAGGATATTCCGTCCTATCGTAATAAATCTGTATTTTAATAAATATATGATTTTTAACGCAGTACTTATCATACTGTTTCTTTCTTAAAAAGATAAAAGAGTAACTATGAAAACAAGATGCCAATGGTGCGGAAATGATCCGCTATATGTAAAATATCACGATGAAGAATGGGGGGTGCCTCTTCACGATGACAGAAAACTCTTTGAATTTCTTGTTCTCGAAGGCGCGCAGGCAGGTTTAAGCTGGATTACAATTCTCAGAAAAAGAGAAAATTATCGAAATGCATTTGATAATTTTGACCCTGAAAAAATTGCAGCTTATAACGATAAAAAAATCGATGAACTATTGAACAATTCCGGTATCGTTCGAAATAGATTAAAAATTAATGCGGCTGTTGAAAATGCGAAAGTTTTTCGTATAGTACAAAAAGAGTTTGGTACTTTCGATAAATACATTTGGCGGTTTGTAAATAATAAACCGATAAATAACCGTTGGGAATCAGTCGGTGAAATTCCGGCTACGTCAAAAGAGTCGGAAATTATGAGTAAGGATTTGAAGAAACTCGGTTTTAAATTCGTCGGTTCAACTATTTGTTATGCGTTTATGCAAACTATCGGGATGGTTAACGATCACATAATCGATTGCCTTCGATATTCCGAGATTATTAATATTCAAAGATAGTGTATAAAAATGTTATTTGAGGATCACGGAATTTATCAAATCCTAGCGTATTCTATCAATTACTTTAGCATATCCACACCCTGTTTTTTCAGTCCTCTTTCTTCAAAAGCTATGATCACTCTCATTTTTTTTTCTGCTTTTACTTCTTCCCTGTTCTCCTTTTTGTGGGGTACCTATCTCAAATTCGTCAACATGAACGTTCCCTTCTAATGGATTGTGCTCACTATTTTTCATTGCTATTTGTACCTTATGACGAAATAACCAAGCGGTTTTCTGTTATATTCCAAAATGTTTAGCCGACCAAATACTATTAGCTCCTTTTTTATTCTCATAAAAGATGAAATTTAATTGACATATTAACAAGTACTTGTGAACTAAGGGGGTGGAATAAAATAAGTTATCGAATTATAATTCCTAAAGTGTTTAATAACAGTTATTTATTCTTGCATTATATTCAAGTTATTCTATTCCACCCCCTAAATGGGTATTCCTATTAAATAATAATAAAAAAGCGAAAGTAATATGAAAATAATCATAAAGTAATTGCAAATAACCGAAAATATTTTTATATTTTATTATGTTAAAAAATTTGCTGGGATTATAAATGCTGCAACGACAACAGAAAATTTTGAAATTACTTACCGGACGAGAAAATATGTCGGTGGGAGAGTTAAGCAAACTTTTGGAAGTATCTGAAGTTACTATAAGAAGCGATTTAAATAATCTTGCGCAAAAAGGAAAAGTTGCAAGAATCCACGGTGGTGCCCACTTGGTTGAAGAACGTGTCAGGCAGGAATATACCTTTCAGATGAGAAAAAGTCTCAACTCACAGAAAAAGGAAAAAATAGGTCGTATGGCTGTCGATTTTGTGCATTCTTTGGATTCAATTTTGTTCGATGCCAGTAGTACTGTACTGGCATTAGCACATGAATTGCGATTAAAAGAAGAGTTAAAAGATATAACAGTCATCCCCACAGGAATATGGACCGCAATAGAACTTATGGGTTGTCAAAACATAAATGTCCTTTTGCCGAGTGGATATTTAAGACATACGTCAGGTTCAATAATTGGATTTCCGGCTACTGATTTCTTTAATAATATTATTATACAAAAAGCTTTTCTCGGCGCTTGGGGTGTATCAACCGAAAGTGGAGTAACGGATACACATCTACTAGAG
Organism: uncultured Ignavibacteriales bacterium; assembly: GCA_913053915.1. The sequence continues at coordinate 5,133 of CAJXGP010000179.1, forward strand.
ATTGAATTAAAGAAAAATATTGTGAAACGGGCAAAGGAAGTTATTTTATTGGTTGATGGTACTAAGTTTAATCAATCCGGGCTAGCTGCTTATGCAGATATTAAACAAATTTCTACCGTAATTACCGATTCTACGGCACCGGATAATGAAATTTTAAAGATGCGTGAAAAGGGTGTAAACGTTATTATATCAAATTAATTTTATTTTCAATATTTACCATGTTTAGTATTGTCAGTTAATTCCTTGTTTTTTTGTTTAGTGTAATTTTTTTATTACACGGGGCAGATATATTGAAAAAAAATTAATATAAATATTGATAGAATGACTGAATGATTGTATGGAAAAAGGAGATTTTTATGC